>CALXJM010000007.1 GCA_944388625.1 uncultured Clostridia bacterium | reverse complement strand
TATCAATTCGCACGTGGTTAATCAAAAGAAACGTGGTGTGTTGATATATTGAAAATTGTCCTGCGTCGCATGTGGAATGTGTAGCGGTGCTACAACTAAAAAATACCATACAATAATCCAATTTACTGCTTTTGAAGATTTTTTTAGTTTTGAGAAAAAAGGACAAAATAAGATTAAACGAGTGGAAAATCATAAAATTAAGGTAGCGATAAAAGTAGCTATGGTGTGTGAAGTAGTATAAATTAATGTTGATAATGTCAACGAAAAAATTAAAAATGTTTGGAGATAAAACTTAAATTGGAAATCTTTACTAAAAGGCTTTCTTTTTCGGGACTTTTTTGATAATATATTGGCATAAAATTTATAGGAGAATAAAACAATGTTAAATATAGAATATATTGAAAATTTAGATGAAAAATTTTACCAATTAATAGATGATGAATTTAATAAATATGCGATTAAAAATGATGTGAAATGTAACTATAAACCATTTAATTTTGTTGCAAAAAAAGATAATATAGTTATTGGGATAATAACAGGACATTCGTATTATAAGGAAGTGCATATAGGAGACTTAATTATATTGGAGAAATATCGTAATAAACATATAGGAACTAGACTTATACAAACAGTAGAAGATTATTTTAAAGATAAGGGTTTTAAAAATATAAATTTAACCACATATAATTTTCAAGCTCCCGAGTTTTATAAAAAGTGCGGATATGAAGTTGAATTTATAAGAGAAAATAAAGAAGAGCCTAAACTTACAAAATATTTTTTAGTAAAATATTTTAATGATTAGAAAAGAAAATATAAAGTGTTTTTGATAATAAAAGGTATTATAAAATAATTGTATATAAATATATAATGAAAAATTTTAATAGCAGAAGAAATTCTGTTATTTTTTGTGTTATAAAAAATAAAAATAATATTTCACAATAATTAATTTATGATATAATTTAAAAGACTTTATTTTTAAACTTTAATAGAAAAAGGAATGGAGAGAAAAATGGTATTTAGCAGTATTGTATTTTTATATATTTTTTTACCGATAATGTTATTTTTATATTTTATCGTACCTAATAAGTTGAAAAATGCAGTAATGATATTAGCAAGTTTAATATTCTTTGCATGGGGAGAAATTAGATATATTTTTATCATGCTATTGCTTGCTATAATGGACTTTTGGTGTGGAAATAAAATTAACAAATATTGGAATGATAAAAGGAAAAAGAGAAAATATTTATTAATAGATGTAATAGTAAATTTACTTATATTATTTTTCTTTAAATACGCAGATTTTATTATAGGTAATATAAATATGATAACAGGGTTAAAAATTCCATTACTAAACATACCATTGCCAATAGGAGTTTCATTTAATACATTTCAATCATTATCATACATTATTGATGTATATAGAGGAACAGTAAAATGCGAGAAAAGTTTTTATAATTATTTAGCATATACTACACTATTCCCACAAATAATAGCAGGACCAATAGTAAGATATGAAACTGTTGACAAAGAACTAGAAGTAAAAAACATAAGCATAGATAATTTTTCAAGTGGAACAAAAAGATTTATTATAGGACTAGGGAAAAAAGTATTAATTGCAAATAATGTAGGGGTGCTATGGAATGTAATTGAAACAGGAAGTTATGGAGAACTAACTGTTTTATTTGCATGGATAGGGATAATCGCCTTTGCACTTCAAATATATTTTGATTTTAGCGGATATTCAGATATGGCAATAGGACTAGCGCAAATATTTGGGATGAAATTTGATGAGAATTTTAATTATCCATACATTGCTAAAAGTATAACAGACTTTTGGAGAAGATGGCATATAACATTAAGTAATTGGTTTAGAGATTATATTTATATTCCGTTAGGAGGCAACAGAAAAGGAATTAAAAGACAAATTATAAACTTACTTGTTGTTTGGTTTTTAACAGGAGCATGGCATGGCGCTTCATGGAATTTTATTATATGGGGGCTATATTTTGGTGTAATATTAATACTAGAGAAACTATTTGTGTTAAAGTTTTTAGAAAAGATACCTAAATTTTTAGGACATATATATTCAATACTATTAATCCTCGTAGGATGGGTTATTTTTGCATTTGAAGATTTAAATAAAATATATGAATATATAAAAGTGATGTTTTGCATTAACCAAGCAGAACTATACAATGCAGAAGCATTATATTATCTTAGAAACTATTTTCTAATAATAGTAATTGGAATTATATGTTCTATTCCAATAATAAGATATATAAAAGATAAGCAAAAGAACAAACAAAGAAAAGTAATCTCAAGTGTATTTGTATCTATTATATATCTAGCTATATTTTTACTTTGTACAGCCAGTTTGGTAAGTGATACATTTAATCCATTTCTATATTTTAGATTTTAAATAAATAGAAAACAATGGAGGTGAGAATATGGAAAATGCAAAATTAGAGAACATTATTTTCTTTTTCATGTTTATAATAATATGGTTAGTACTTATTTTTATTAATTTTATAATGCCCAATAAAGCATTTTCAGAACAAGAAAATAGAATGCTTGCTAAAATACCTACTTTTAATATAGAAAGTCTAGTTAATGGAGAATACGCAGAAAAACTAAATGATTATATAAATGACCATTTTGTATTTAGAGATAAGTGGCTAAAAATAAAATCATTTATGGAAATAGCAACAGGCAAGCAAGAAAACAATGGAGTGTATATTGGAAAAAATGGATATCTATTTGAAAAATTTGAATTCACTAGTAATGATAAAGAAAATCTGAAAAAAGCGGCAGATGCAATTAATAATTTTGCTGATAGAGTAAAAGTTCCAACATATTTTATGTTGATTCCTAATTCTATCTATATAAATAGAGAATACTTGCCAGAAAATGTAGAAATATATTCACAAAATGAGATAATAAAAGAAATGTATAGACTATGCAATACTAACAATATAGATGTTGTTGAAATTTTGGAATCTAATAAAGAACAATATATATATTACAAAACAGATCATCATACAACAAGCTTTGGAGCATATTTATTGTATGTAAAATATTGTGAATCTTTAAATATTTCTCCTATAAAACTAAACGAATTGCAAAAAGAAATAGTTTCAGAAGAATTTTTGGGTACATTTGATTCAAAAGCACAAATATATAATCAAGAAAAGGATACAATATTCATATATAAAAACAATAATAATACTAATTTAAAGGAAGTTATATATGATAAAGAAACCACAAAAAGCATATATAATTCTGAATACTTAAATGGGAAGGACAAATATTCATATTTTTTAAATGGAAATAATGCAAAAGTTGTAATAAGAACAAACATTAATAATGGAAAAAAACTTTTACTAATAAAAGATTCATATGCGCATAATATGCCGCAGTTCTTGAGTCAAAACTATGAAGAAATACATTTTATAGATCCAAGATATTATAAAAAAGCTATTTCTGAATATGTAGTGGAAAATAATATAACAGAAATATTATTTTTATATAATGTTTCAAATATAAAAAATGATGTTCATATTAGAACAATAAAATGATATTATACTATACTATACTTGTTTTAAATTTTTACATGTGATAGACTATAGATATAATAAATTGAAAGGAGAATGCAAATGAAGAAGAAAATAGGTTATGTAATATTAATAATTATAGCAATTATAGCTATAGCTACAGGAGTTTATTTTTTCGTAACACAAAAAAATAAGGAGGTAAATATAGACCTACAGCAATTAAATACAACAATTTCAGAGAAAGCTCCATTTAATGAGATGTCTACAACAGATATTACTACTGAAACATTAACAGCATTATATGAAATAGACGCTCAAGATATTGAAGAAGTAATTGGAAAAATGCCATTAATAAATGTGCAAGCTAGTATGTACTTAGTAATAAAAGCTAAAGAAAACTCAATAGACACTGTAAAATCAAAAGTAGATCAATATGCATTAGCACAAGAAGAAATGTGGGCAAGATATTTGCCAGATCAATATGAACTAGTAATGCAAAGAAAAACAGGTGTTAAAGGAAACTATGTTTATTTATTTATTAGTGAAAATGCAGCAGAATTAGAAGCTTTGATAAAATAATAAAAAACTTTAATCAGGAGAAAAATTTGAAAAAAGTTATATTAAAAATAGAAGGAATGACCTGCAGTGCTTGTTCTAATGGCTTAGAAAAATATTTAAAGAAACAATCTGGAATTGTAGATGCAAGTGTTAATTTAGTAATGGCAAATGCACTTATCGAATATGATGAAACCGTATTAGACTTAAAGAAACTTGAAAGTTTTGTAAAAAAAGCAGGATTTAAGAGCTTAGGAGTTTATAACAATAAACTAGAAGAAAATAAAAAAAATACTGAAAAGCCTAAATTTATCTTTTTTGGTATACTTGCGATTATTTTGCTTTATATTTCTATGGGACATATGATTGGGTTGCCAATTTTTAATGTAATTAGTATGCATACTAATCCTTTAAATTATGCTATTACATTATTTATATTAACTATTGCATTTGTTATTTACGGCTGGGATATTATAAAAAATGGATGTAAAAATCTTTTGCATTTAATGCCAAATATGGATACTTTGGTAGCTATTGGCGTTATCAGTAGTATTATTTATAGTATTTATGGTGCAATAATGATATTTAACGGAAAAACTTTTTATGTAGAAAATCTTTATTTCGAATCAGCAGCAATTGTTATATTTTTCATTAAATTAGGTAGATATGTAGATAATATCAGCAAAGATAAAACAAAAGAAGCAATTCAAAAATTAGTACAAATCACACCGAATAAAGCAATTATTAAAGAAAATGGAAAAGAAAAAGAGGTAACTATTGATGAAATAAAAAAAGGAGATATCGTAATTAGTTATGCAGGTGACAGAATATCTGTAGATGGCGAAATCGTTTTTGGAAATGCACATTTAGATGAAACTTTTTTGACAGGAGAAAGTAAACCAATAAGTAAAAAAGTAGGGGATAAAGTAATTGCAGGAGCTATTAATTATGATGGATATTTAGAATATACAGCCGAAAAAATAGGAAGAGATTCTACTATCTCGCAAATTGTGCAATTAGTAGTAGAAGCAACCAATACAAAAGCACCCATTGCAAAAGTTGCTGATAAAGTAAGTGGATATTTTGTACCTGTAGTTATTGTATTGGCTTTTTTATCTGCAATTATGCATCTCTTTTTAGGAGAACCATTTAGTAGTTCTATTCAAACTTTTATTACTGTTTTAGTTGTTGCATGTCCATGTGCTTTAGGGCTAGCTACTCCACTTGCAATTGTTGTTAGTGAAGGAATATGTGCAAGCCATGGAATTTTAGTAAAAAAGAGTGAAACTTTAGAAAATGCACAAAAAATTAATACTATTGTGTTCGACAAAACAGGAACTCTAACTTATGGAACACTTAAAATATCACAAATTATAAATTATAGTGTATATGAAGAAAAAGAATTATTGCAGTTAGTAGCAAGTTTGGAAGCTAAATCTACTCATCCTATTGGAAAGGCTTTTGAAGAATATGCAAAAGAAAATAAAATAGAAATTTTGCCCGTAGAAAATTTTGAGAATCTTAGCGGATATGGAATTATAGGAACAGTTCAAAACCGAGAAATCATTTTAGGCAATTCAAAAATATTAGCAAAATATGATATAAAAAATGTTTATCAAAAAGAAGAAGAAGAACTTACTAAAACAGGAAATAGTATTGTTTATGTAGTAATTGAAAAACAAATACAGGCAATAATAGGTGTAAATGATATTGTAAGAGAAAACATAAAAGAAGTAATAGAGAAATTAAAACAAAATAAAATAGAAGTAATTATGCTTACAGGAGACAATGAGCAAACTGCACAAATAATTGGAAATAGTGTAGGGTTAAATCACATTATTGCTAATGTATTACCATCTCAAAAAGCTGATATAATAAAGCAATTAAGGAAAGAAAATAAATTTGTGGCAATGTGTGGTGATGGAATTAATGATAGTCCTGCTTTAGCAAATAGTAATATAGGAATTAGTATAAATAGTGGAACAGACATTGCAATGGACTCTTCAGATGTAATTTTAGTTCATAATGACTTAGAAAAAATATTAGATTTAATAATGATTAGTAAAAAAACAATTCAGAATATAAAGCAAAACTTATTTTGGGCATTTTTTTATAATAGTTTTATGATTCCAATTGCTATGGGATTATTTACATCAATAAATATCACAATTAATCCTATGATAGCAGGGTTCGCAATGGTTATTAGTAGTTTAACAGTAATACTAAACGCATTAAGATTAAAAAAAGTAATAGAAAAGGAGAAAAAATGATGTTCGGAAATAAAGAAAAAATAATTAAAACAGTAAAAATAGAAGGTATGAGCTGTATGCACTGTGTAAAAAAGGTAGAAGAAGCCTTAAAAAGAATAAAAGGAGTAAAAGAAGTAACTGTTAATTTAGATGCTAAAAGAGCGCTTATCATTGCAAAACAGGAAATAGAAGAAACACAAATAAAAAATATTATTGAAGAAATCGGATATGAAGTAGTAGAAATAGAATAAAAGTTTGACAAAATATTTAAAAAATAGATTACATATGGAGGTATTTTATATTGACAAGAACGAAATTAAAAGATAGAGAACTGCCAACCTATACAAAAGGAGAAGAAATTTTTAATATGGTTTCTCATATTGTTGGTGGTGTTTTAGGAATAGTTGCTATTGTACTTTGTAGTATTTTTGCTAGTAATGCTTATGGCGTAGTTTCTGGAATAATATTTGGAATATCTATTCTTGTTTTGTATACTATGTCAAGCATATATCATGGGCTGAGTCCTAAATTGAATGGTAAGAAAGTATTTCAAGTATTAGACCATTGCACTATCTTTTTATTAATTGCAGGCTCTTATACTCCGTTTGCTTTATGCGTTTTAAGAGAATATGATGCCAAACTAGGATGGACTATTTTTGGAGTAATTTGGACGATGGCTATTATAGGTATTGTTTTCAATTCAATAGATATAAAGAAATACAAAAAGTTCTCTATGATTTGCTATTTAGTAATGGGTTGGTGCATTATTATTAAAATTTCAATTTTACCACAGCTACTAGGTAACATAGGATTTACATTATTAGTACTAGGAGGAATTATTTATACTATAGGCGCTCTCCTTTACGGAATTGGAAAAAAACATAAATATGTACACTCTATCTTTCATATCTGCTGTTTTATAGGAACTCTTTTACATTTTCTTTGCATTTTATTTTATGTAATTTAAACATTCTATAATTAGAAAGGAAAGAAAATTATTGATACCCCAATTTTTATTAGAATTACTAGAAAATCAGTATGGAGAAGAAATAACCAAAAAAATTATTGATGGATATAACTCAAAAAGGGTTGTTACATTACGAATAAACGAAATTAAAGCGAAACCAGGAGAGGTAGAAAACGAACTAGAAAGAAACAATATAGAATGGGAAAAAGTTTCTTGGAGCAAAACTGCATTAATTTTAAAACATGTTACAGAAAAAAATGTACATGATTTAGACATTTATAAAAACGGCAAAATTTATTTACAGAGTTTATCTTCTATGTTGCCGCCTATTTTCTTAGAACCACGAGAAAAAGCAGATATTTTGGATATGGCTGCAGCACCAGGAGGGAAAACCACCCAAATGGCAGCCATGACCAATAATAAAGCTCATATTACAGCTTGTGAAATGAACAAAATTCGTGCAGAACGATTAAAGTTTAACATAGAAAAACAGGGCGCAACCAGTGTTTATATTATGATAGAAGATGCTCGTAATATAGACGATTTATTTTTATTTGACCAAATTTTATTAGACGCGCCTTGCAGTGGTAGTGGAACAATAGATGTGCAAAATTCAAAGCTGAATAAATATTTTACGCTTAAACTAATTGAAAAATGTGTCAAATCTCAAGAAATATTAATAAGAAAGGCAATTCAACTATTAAAGCCAGGAAAAGAAATGATATATTCAACTTGTTCAGTTTTAAAAGCTGAAAATGAGCAAATTATAGAAGAAATATTAAAAGAAGGAAAAGCTAAAATTGTAAATTTAGAACCAAAAGAAGGAATTCCGCTTCTCCCTGTAAAAATAAAAGGAACAATAGGAGTTTGTCCTAACGATTTATACGAAGGATTTTTTATTGCTAAATTGCGAAAAATTTGATGTGAAATTTGTATTTAAGTTATAGTAGGAGTAAAGAACTTTCCTTGCCATAAATTTCTTTCACGAAACTTTCTCTCAAAACCGTGTAAAATCCACATTTTGTGAGCATTCCAATCTGGCGCAATTAAAATATTTTTTGGGGCATCTCCTGAAATTCTATGAATAATTAAATTAGGATTTAAGTGGGTCATAATATAAATTAATGTCTCTATATAATCCTCCAATTCTAAAGGTATATATTCGCCTTTTCTATACATATCTGCAAGAATAGTATTTTCGACTACATATGTACAGTGAATTTTTACTCCTTGCAATTTATGATTATTAATAAAATTAACTGTATTTTTTATATCTTCTTTTGTTTCTTGAGGAAGACCAACCATAATATGAGCTACAACATCTATATTGTATTTATTTAAAAGCATTACTGCTTTTGTAAATTGCTCACTGGTATAGCCTCTATGAATAATTTTACCTATTGTATTATTACTTGTTTGTAAACCTAATTCTACACATACATAATATTTATTAGTATAAGATTTCAATAATTTTACTATTTCTTCATTAATGCAATCTGGTCTTGTGCCAATAGCTAATCCAACAATTCTACTGTCAATTAAAGCTGCATCATATTTAGATTTTAAATTTTCAATTGTATCATAAGTATTTGTAAAGTTTTGAAAATACACAATAAATTTGTTAGCTCTTTTAGCTCTATAAGTTGTAAAATAATATCGAATTTGTTCCGAAATGTTTTGGATAGGATTTATTAATTCACCAGAGCCCTTTTCGCTACAATAAATGCAACCACCAAATCCTAAAGTACCATCACGATTCGGGCAAGTGAAACCACCATCAACACAAATTTTAAGAGTTCGTTCTCCAAATTTTTCTTTCAAATATTCATTTAAATGTCTGTATCTTTCCATATCATTCATAATAATATTAGTATACTAGAAAAAATATTATCAATCAAGAAAAAATCACTGATAAAACATTTTAATTTAGTAGAATATTGTTTGCTGAAAATTCTTAAAATTAATAAAATCTAAATAAATTATAAATAAATTCTTAATAATTTTATTATAAGATATAAGTATCTTACAAAAATGTAATGTAATTGTAAGGTTAAACTATGGAAACTTGCAAAAAAAATCGTATGATAAAATAAATGGAGAATTTAAAAATGAAAAAAGAAAATGTAGTAAATTATCTAATTAAACTTTTTTGGATTTTTATAATTGGAAGTATAATAGGATATGTAGTTGAAATGATAGTTGCGTTTGTACAAGAAGGCCATATTGTTTCAAGAAAAGGTTTGCTTTATGGACCTTTTATTCAAGTATATGGAATTGGAGCAGTACTATATTATTTAACAGTCCCTAAAATAAAAGGATATAAGAAAATTTTTTTATTTAGCATGATTATGGGTGGAATAGTAGAATATTTATGCTCTTATATTCAAGAAAAATGTTTTGGAACAGTATCTTGGGATTATAGCCACTTGCTTTTTAACATTAATGGAAGAACCAGTTTGCTTCACTGTATGTACTGGGGAGGAGCAGGTGTTTTATTTGTTAAATTTATTTGTCCACTTATTAATTATATTGAAAATGTTATAAATCGCATTTCATTCAGATATATAACTATTGTCTTTGCTTTGTTTATGACAATTAATATATCACTTTCATGTTTGGCAGCTACAAGACAAAAAGAAAGAGCACAAAATATAAAACCTCAAGATAATATAGACATATTTTTTGATCAATATTATCCAGATACTGTCATGAACAAAGTATATACAAACAAGATAAATCGAACTGTTGTCGAATAAACTAGACAATTATTTACATTTATGCTACAATACAATTAACACAGTTAAATTATAATATAAAAGGGAGGGAACATATATGAAAAATAAAAAGAACATAATACGAATTAGCATAATAATTGTTTTTATTATCCTTATATCACTTTTAATAATACTTGGTTACAAGATGTATGTTGTTCATAAAATATGGGATGCCAATACCAATGTTTTAATGGAAAACTATTGTCTTACTATTTCAAATTCTAGTAATGATACTACTTCAAAAACTTATTACAAAGATGGAATTGGAAAAGTAGAAACTATTACTCCAGATGAACATTATTATTTATGGCAAAATGAAGCAGAAAAACAGAAAATTATTGTCAATGTAAATGAAAAATCTTATGTACAGATTGAAGATGACTATTATACAGACTATAGTTTAGTTTCGCTTCCAAATTTGCTAACAATTTCTGGAAATATATTTGAACAATATGTTTATTTCTTTAAAGAAGGGCTCGTTTTAGATACGGAAGTATATGGAGGAAAAGAATATTATACATTAAGAAATGATACAACTAAAATATGGATAGATAAAGAAACTTATAGGACTATTGGAGAAGCCACATATAGTAATGAAAGTACAGTTCCTACAATTTTCTATGCTTTGGAAATAAATTGTGTAACAGATGAAGATATTACTCTCCCAGATTTTTCTACATATACTCAAAAAACAAATGGATTTCAAGAATAATTATAGTGACTAAAAATAAGGTAAAATATGAAGTGAACCATTTTTATTAAACTTTTTTGTCTAATAATTTGAGTTCACTTCATATTATTTTACCTTATTTTTTATATTTATTTGACATAAATTAAAACAAATACTATAATAAATATGCTTGCTACACATTAACAACAAGCAGAGGAGGAAAAATGTTAGAGTTAAAAGACATATGTTTTACACGCGATAATAAAAAAATATTAAATCATATTAATTTAAAAATTGATACAGATAAATTTGTAGTTATAACAGGGCCAAATGGTTCAGGAAAATCCACTTTAGCTAAAATTATTATGGGCATTGAAAAACCAGATAAAGGGCAAATATTATTTGACAACAAAGATATTACTAATTTATCCGTTGATGAAAGAGCAAAAGCAGGAATCGGTTTCGCCTTTCAGCAACCAATAAGATTTAAAGGAATTACAGTATATGATATAATTCGTTTGTCAGCAGGGAAAGACATGACTAAAATGGAAGCTTGCGATATTTTATCCAAAGTAGGATTATGTGCTAAAGAATATGTAGATAGAGAAATTAATGCTTCTCTTTCAGGAGGAGAACTAAAAAGAATTGAGATTGCTTCTGTTGTTGCTAGAAATTCAAAACTTACTATTTTTGATGAACCAGAAGCAGGCATTGATTTGTGGAGCTTTTCTAATCTTATTCAAATTTTTGAAGCCATGCGAAAAATAATAAAGCGGAACTACATTGATTATTTCTCACCAAGAAAGAATTTTAAGTATTGCAGATAAAGTTATTTTAATGAATAGTGGAAAAATTGAACAAGTAACTAACAAAGATGAAATTTTAAAAAAAATATCACAAGATACGGTATGTTGTAAATTAAAAGGAGGGGTAGACGATGGATAAAATAGAAGAAGATTTATTAAAAGAAATTTTAGATGGCACATCTTCCTTTAAAGGGGCTTATAACATACGAAAAAATGGTAAAGGAATAGATAGACGAGTAACAGAAAATGTTAATATAGTAACTAAACAAGAACTTTCTGGTATAAATATTTATGTAAAAGAAAATACTCCATTTGAAATTATACATATTCCCGTTATTTTAACACAAAGTGGCTTACATGATATAGTTTATAATGATTTTTATATAGGAAAGAATGCCAATATTACTATTATTGCTGGATGTGGAATTCATAATGACCACCACGAAAATTCACAACATGATGGAATTCATCGCTTCTTTTTAGAAGAAGGAGCAAAAGTTCGTTATATAGAAAAACACTATGGAGAAGGCACTGGTGCAGGCAAAAAAGTTTTAAATCCAATAACAGAAATCACATTAAAAGATGGAGCAAGTATGGAAATGGAAACTGTGCAAATTAAGGGAGTTGATTCTACTATAAGAACAACTTTAGCTACTCTATATGATAATACAAATTTAGTTATTGGTGAAAAGATTATGACTCACGGAAATCAAATTGCAGAAACTTCTTTTGAAGTCAATTTAAACGGCGAAAATGCCAGTACACATGTTACTTCACGTTCTGTAGCAATAGAAAATTCAAAACAAAAATTTTCTTCTAAAATTTTTGGAAATAATAAATGCTTTGCACATGTGGAATGTGATGCAATAATTAAAGATAATGGAACAGTACAAGCCATACCAGAAATTACTGCTAATAATGTAGAAGCCAATTTAATTCATGAAGCTGCTATTGGAAAGATTGCTGGTGAGCAACTTATTAAACTTATGACTTTAGGACTTAACGAAAAACAGGCAGAAGAAGAAATTATAAAAGGTTTTTTAAAATAAACTGCTTATCTTATATTATTTAGAAATATTCTTAAACTTGTAAATAATTAAAAAGGGGAAGAAAAATATGAAATTACATAAAAGCAAAAATTTATTTTATAGTTTTGGTTATGCAATTCAAGGACTATTTTCCGCATTCAAGCAAGAAAGAAACCTAAAATTTCATTTAATTGCTATTTTTTGTGTGCTACTTGCAGGTGTTTTACTAAAGCTACCTAGTATAGAATGGATTATTTGTATTTTACTATTTGGAATTGTATTAATATCAGAACTTATTAATACAGCTATTGAAAGTACTGTAGATTTAGTCTCTCCTGAAATAAATCCTTTAGCTAAGCAAGCTAAAGATATAGCTGCATCAGCTGTTTTTGTTTCAGCTATTATTTCTGTGATTGTTGCGGGATTTATATTTTTGCCCAAATTATTTTTAATTTTCAAATAAAATCAAAAGAAGAAAAGAGGAGCTTACAATGAATAAAAATTTTATTATAAAAGAGATTATAGAATGGACTTTTTGCATTGTTATTGCTGTAGCAATTGCTTTACTAATTAAATTCTTTTTAATTACACCAACTATTGTTCAACAAACTTCGATGTATCCAACTTTAGTACACAATCAAAGACTATTATTAAACCGCTTTATAAGAACTGCCAAAAAAACACCAGAAAGAGGAGAAATTATTACATTTGAGGCTCCTGACTCATATAATTCTATATCTAATGAAAATCCAATGGCAACATATGATAACGAACCAGAAGGACTTTGGTCGAAATTCTGCTACTATGTTTTAGAAATTAATAAACAAAGTTATATAAAAAGAGTCATTGGCTTGCCAGGGGAAGAAATTAGAATTGAAAATGGGAAAGTATATATTAATGATAAGGAACTAGAAGAAGATTACCTAGTAGATGGGGTAACTACTTCTTTGCAAAATGAAGAACTTAATCACTTTATAGTTCCGGATGAATCTGTTTTTGTTATGGGTGACAATCGAAGAGATAGTGTAGATAGTAGAACTTTTGGCTGTATTCCAATTTCTAAAATTGAAGGAAGTGTTATTTTGCGCTTCTGGCCACTAAATGCTTTTGGAACAGTAAAATAAAACAAGAAAAAATTATTTATAAAACAAGGAATTTTTATTTAGTAAAACTTACAACTAGATGAAAATTTCTTTTTTTTATTGTATAGGAAAAATCGACTATTTTATTAATATAGTAGTATTTTAAACGATTTTTGCTATACAACAAGGTTAGGTTTCCTTTGTTTGTGCATATTTGCGAAGCAAAATGCACATGTGTGTGTCGAAAGCTTTGCTTTCGCTAACACACACCTTTCTTATTAAGATTTTCTTAAAATCAACTATTAATGTTTTTAGTGATGTATAATAAAGAAAAAAGATTTTGAAAGGAATGTATATTTTATGGAAATTTTAAGAGTAGAAAATTTAAGCAAGGTTTATGGAAAAGATAGTACTAAAGTAATTGCATTAGATAATGTTTCTTTTTCTGTTCAAAAAGGAGAGTTTGTTGCAATTGTTGGTGCTTCTGGAAGTGGTAAATCTACACTTTTACATTTAATAGGAGGAGTAGATAGACCTTCTAGCGGAAATGTATACATTGATGGGAAAGATATTTATAAATATAATGACGATGAATTAGCTATATTTAGAAGGAGAAAAGTAGGACTTATTTATCAATTTTATAATTTGATTCCTATTTTAAATGTAGAAGAAAATATTACTCTTCCATTAGATTTAGACAATCAAAATGTTGAGATACAAAAATTAAATGAGTTAATTCAATTATTAGGATTAGAAACAAGAAAAAAACATTTGCCAAATGAATTATCAGGAGGGCAACAACAAAGGGTTTCCATTGGAAGAGCTATGATTACAAATCCTGCCATTATTTTAGCAGATGAACCAACAGGAAATTTAGATTCTAAATCCAGCTATGAAATTGTAGAACTTTTAAAAAAATCTAATAAAGAGTATAACCAAACTATTATTATGATTACTCACAATATGGAAATTGCCAAAACGGCAGATAGAATTATAAAATTAGAAGATGGCAAAATAAAAAAGGAGGATTAGGAAATGAAAGTTCTAAATAAATTAGCTTTTAAAAATTTAATGCTAAATAAAAAAAGAACTATTAGTACAATTATTGGAATCATTCTTTCAGTTTCACTTATTTGTGCTGCTTCTGGACTTGTTAGCAGTTTTAGGGAAACTTTAATTCAGAATACTATCAACCAGACCGGTTATTATCATATTTATATTTCAAATTTACAAGAGGATGATATAAAAAATTTACAAAATAATAAGGAAATAAAAGACATCAAACTTTTATATGATAATGGATATTCATATTTTAATCAAGAAAAACAAGAAGAAGACAATCCATATATTCATATATATTCACTTGGCAATATAGACTTAGAGGATTTATCATATAACCTATTAGAAGGAAGAGCACCTAAAAATGAAAATGAAATTGCAATTAGTCAGAGTGTTTTTAACAATTCAAATTATAAAATAGGAGATACAATAGAACTAGAAGTAGGCGAAAGGCAAAGTATAGATGACTATGAATTAAATAATATGAATCCAAATCATAGTTCAATGGAAAAGTTAGTAAACACTACAAAAAAGATTTATACTATTGTAGGAGTTGTATCAAAGTATAATACAAATCACATGTATTACGGAATAAGCTCTAAAGATGTAGAAGGAGAAATGATTGCTTATTGTTCTTTGAAAAATCCTAGTGAATATAAAAAAGCTATTGCAGAGCTTTTAGATGTAGATAATTATAGCCAACTTCAAACATTTCCTGAGCCAGATACTAAATACAAAGATTATTTTATTAACACAGAGCTTCTACGTTGGGAAGCATTTGCTTTTAGTGATTCTACTATCAGTATGCTTTATGCTGTTATGGGAGTAGTTTTATTTATTATAATATTTGCTAGTGTGTTTTGTATTAGAAACTCTTTTTCAATATCAACTACGGAAAAAATTAAAATGTATGGAATGCTTGCTAGTATTGGAGCTACAAAAAAACAAATTAAGAAGAATGTAGTTACAGAAGCTCTTATGTTGGGAGTTGTTGGAATTCCTATAGGAATTTTATCTGGAATATTAGCAGTATTTGTATTAATAAAAATAGTAAATGCAATTTTGGGAGATTTCTTACTTACAAATATCAATGGGATTGTATTTCACATATCTATATGGCCAATCTTACTCTCTATTATTTTAGGATTCATTACAATCTACTTATCTGCAATTTCTTCAGCTAGGAAAGCATCTAAGGTGACTCCAATAGAAGGAATAAGAAATACAGAAAGTATACAAATAAAAAGTAAAAATTTAAAAACTCCCCAAATTATAGAAAAAATATTTAAAACAGGAGGAGTATTAGCTTATAAAAACTTAAAAAGGAGCAAAAAGAAATATAGAACTACAGTTATATCTTTAGCAGTAAGTATATTTATTTTTATTACAATGAATGCATTTATTACGAATATGTTTGGTTTTACTACAAACTATTATACAGATTATGATTATAATGTGACTATATACGGATTAAATTCTAATAATATAGAAAGTATAGACAAAATACTATCTCTAGAATCAATCGAAGATTATTTTATGCTTTATAGCTACAGAGATAATGGAATAAAAATTACTGACAAAAGTAAAATTAGAGAAATTCCTTATACCTCTCTTTCTAGAAATAACATATTAAATGTGATAACAGGACAATTAGAGCCTATTGGAGAAGAATTTATATATTTAAGTATACAAGCTTTAGATGATGCATCTTTTAAAAAATATGTACAAAAGCTAGGACTCGATTATGAAAGTGTAAAAGAAAGTGGAATTTTATGTGATACTAGTCAATATTACGATGAAAATTCCCAAAATTCAAAAGAAATTAGACGTTATACTTATGATAAAAATGATATAATTTATGGAACTTTAGATGGAGAAGAAATCTCTATTAAAGTAGGAGGCATAACAGATACAGGTCCTTATGGACTAGAAAATACTCACTATACAGATGGTTATCTAATTATTAATAAAGATTTATATCCAGATATAGATTTAGAATTAGAAAACATTATGATACAATCAAGCAATCCAGAAACATTAGTAAATGAAATAGAAAAAATAGATAATTCGCTTATAACTTATAATATAGATGAACAAGTAAAAGAACAAAAAGCAATGATTTTAGTAATTAATATTTTTCTATATGGCTTTATTACAGTAATTACTTTAATTGGTGTGACAAATATTTTTAATACAATAACTTCTAATATGGAGTTAAGACAAAAAGAATTTGCTATGTTAAAAAGTATTGGAATGACAAAAAAAGAATTTAATCGTATGATTCATCTAGAAACTATATTTTATGCTACAAAAGCATTACTTTATGGAATTATTCTTGGATTATTAGGCACATTTGCTTTATATAAGGCTTTTGCAATTAAAATAGATCAAGGAGTATATATTCCTTGGTATCCTATGTTACTTTCTGCTATTTTTGTATTTATTTTAGTATTTTTTATTATGAAATATAGTATGAGCAAAATTAATAAACAAAATACAATTGAGACTATTCGAAAAGAAAACATTTAGGCATTTATAATAAAATGTTTAATTAATACATATAGATTTCTTATTTCCTTTATGATATAATTTGCAAAAAGAAGGGAAATTATGAAAAAACTTATTATTGATTCTCGTATGAGACAAATTGAAAAAGATTTTTTAACCTCTTTAGGATACAATTTAATTTCAATACAACCTCATCCAGAATTGTATGAAGAAATTTCAGCTCATCCAGATATACAACTAGCACGTATACAAAATTTATTAATACAGGCTCCGAATAGTAATTTTATCTTAAATAATAGTATAACAGGATTAACAAAAATCGGAGCCCAATATCCTGCAAGTGTACCATATAATATATGTTGCATAGGAAATTGTCTTGTATATCATAAATATACAGATGAAAAAATTTTAGAGATAGCTAATAGATATTCTATGAAATTAGTTTTAATTAAGCAAGGATATACTAGATGTAATATAGCTGTTACTTCAGAGAATTCTTGTATAACAACAGACAAACAAGCATACGAAAAATTATCACAAATAGGTGTAGATTGTTTGTATATTGCAGAGCCTAATATTTGCTTAATTAATAAAAATGGAAATAAAAGTTGTATGAAAGGTTTTATTGGAGGAGCTACAGCAGTATTAGAAAATAAGTTTATTTTATTTGGCGACAAAAAAGAATTAATTAACTTAAAAAAAATTGAAACACATCTAGAAAAATATCATTTAAAGTTTATTTATTTCCAAGGGCTTCCAATTTATGACTATGGGGGAGCAATAGAGATAAATTAAAGGAGCAATAGAAAATATGGAATATATAGGAACATTATTTTTGCTTTTTCTTGTCTATTCTTTTATTGGATGGACAATAGAAGTAGTAGGAGAATTAATAAAACATAAAAAATTTGTCAACCGCGGATTTTTAATTGGCCCATATTGCCCTATTTATGGTTTTGGCGCCATTGCTATCACACTTAATTTAACTAGATATTATAATAACTTACTTGTTTTGTTTACTATGGCTATTCTAATTTGTGGACTACTAGAATACTTTACAAGTTTTATTATGGAAAAACTTTTCCATGCTAGATGGTGGGATTACAGCAATATGAAATATAATATTAATGGAAGAATTTGTTTAGAAACTCTAGTTCCTTTCGGAATTTTAGGAGTACTTATTATTCAAGTATTAAATCCATTTTTTATACACATATTAAATAGCATTCCAGACTTTATTACAATAGTATTAGCTGTGTTATTTTTAATTGATAATATTATTTCATTTAAAATTATATTTAACCTAAAAAATGTAATTATGAAATTAAAAAATGGGGAAGAAGATATCTCTGAACCAAAAGATAACACAGAAGAAATTACAAAGAAAGTAAGAGAAATATTAAAAAGTAAATCTTTATTACATAGAAGACTTGTTAATGCCTTCCCTAAATTAAAATCTATAGTTGAAAGGAAGAAAAAAGAACATGGAAAACAGCAGTAAAATTATTGTTAGATACGCAGAAACAGATAAAATGGGAATTGTTCATCATTCAGTTTATCCAATTTGGTATGAAGTAGCTCGCACAAATTTTATTAAAGTAATTGGATTAACCTATTCTCAAATGGAAGAAATGGGAATTATGACACCTTTAGTAGGGCTAACATGTAAATATATACAACCAGCCTATTATGAAGATGAATTGGTTGTAAAAGTAAATATAGGGAAACTTACTCCAGTAAAAATTGAATTTCAATATGCTGTATATAAAACTAAAGAAAATAAATTAATTAATACAGGAACCACTGTACATGCAATTGTTGGGAAAAACTTAAAACCGATCAATTGCAAAAAAATGTTTCCAGAAATTTATTCAAAATTAGAAAGTTTAATAGGTTAAAATATGCAGTTAGAATTATTAAAATCAATTCCTACAAATTATATAGGAAAACATATTTATTATTATGATGAAATAGACTCAACTCAACTAGAAGCCAAAAGATTAGCCAGAAACAAATTACCAAATGGATGTATTTTTCTTGCTAATAATCAATTAAGTGGAAGGGGAACCAAAAATCGAATTTGGTATACAGAAAATGGAAAAAACTTAACTTTTACCATATTACTCTATCCAAATTGCTCTATGGAACATTTAGCAAACTTAACTACAAAAATTGCACACTGCATTATAAAAGCCGTATATGATTTATATGGATATAACCTCGAAATTAAAAATCCAAATGATATTATGTATCATGGTAAGAAATTAGGTGGTATTTTAACCGAAAGTGCTACTATTGGTGAAAATATATCGTATTTACTTATTGGAATTGGACTTAATATCAATCAAGAAATTTTCGAAGAGGAAATAAAAAATATAGCTACATCTTTAAAAAAAGAATTCCATATAGAATTTAGTAAAGAACAAATTCTAATGGAATTTTGTAAAATATTTGAGGAAGAATACGAAAAAATAATAAAGTAGTATTTATCTATTGCATACGTATTCTTCTATTTTTTCTGCTGCTTTTTTTCCTGAACTGCTTGCCCATGCAACAGTTGATGTACATTTTGCGATATCGCCTCCGGCAAATACTTTTTCAACAGATGTTTTGTAATTTTCATCAATTTGAATATAACCCTTTTTATCTAATTTTAATCCTAAAGTTTCAACTACATTTTTTTCTGGTTTTGACCCAACTGCCATAACTATATAATCCATATCTAAAAAGAAATTACTATTTTCAATATCTATTGGAATTTCTCTTTCTTGACCTTCCATTTTTACAAGCTTTGTTTTTACACATTCTACTTTATTTACTATCTCGTTTTTATCTCCAAGAATTTGAACAACATTAGTTTGAAAGCAGAATTTAACTCCTTCATGTTTTGCATCTGCTATTTCTTTAGGCTCTGCTGGCATTTGCTTTTCTGCTCTACGATAAAGAACAAATACTTCTTTTGCTCCCATACGATTAATAGTTCTAGCTGTATCCATAGCAACATTTCCTCCACCAATTACAGCTACCTTTTTGTTTTTATATGAGGGATGATTTTTTGTTTCTAATAATTCATTTCCGCTAAAAACACCTGTTAAATTTTCACCAGTTATTTCCATTTTCTGACAGCAATTAGCGCCAAAACTTAAAAAAACAGCATCGTATTCATCACATAAATAATTTAAAAAAATGTTTTTGCCTAATTCGGCATTAAAAACTATATTTATTCCCAAATCAATAATTTTTTGAATACTTGCTTCTACTATTTTTTTATCTAATCTGAAATCAGGGATTCCATGAACAAGTAATCCACCTAGCTTATTTGACTTTTCATAAATTGTGAC
The DNA here is from genome assembly GCA_944388625.1 of uncultured Clostridia bacterium. GTDB lineage: Bacteria > Bacillota > Clostridia > TANB77 > CAG-508 > CALXJM01. The sequence goes on along the minus strand of CALXJM010000007.1, from coordinate 11,907 downwards.
CAAAAATCCTTTTTGTGCTAAACGAGCGGCACATGTAATGCCTGCGGGACCACCACCAATTATAGCAATTTTCTTGTTAAAGCTTTTACTATATTTTTGTAACTGAGATTTGTTTTTAATAGACCAATCCCCGACAAATGCTTCTATTTTTCCAATAGGAGTAGGGCTACTTTTAATCCCTCTTATACAGTTTCCTTGGCACTGCTTATTATGAGGGCAAATTCTTCCACATATAGCAGGGAATACAGTTGTTTTAGATAAAATTTGATATGCTAATTCTATATTACCTTGCTTTACTGCTTGTATAAAATCTGGTATAGAGTTATTAAGAGGGCAACCTTTTACACATGGCCTAGTTTTACAATTTAAACAAATATTAGCCAATTTTTGTATTTCTTCTAAATTATCCATTTTTTCACCTTCATTTTTTAGTATACTATAAAACCTGTTTTTGTCAAGTATATAGCTGATTATAAAGAAATTTTTAAATCGACTTGACCGGTCAGTCTAATGATTTTTTTTTAATTTTATTGTATATATATATAAGTTTAAAAATAGGAGAAAGAGAATGTATTCAATTGAAATTTTAGGTAATGGCTATTATTTACCAAAACATAAAATAGAAAATGAGGAACTAAATACTATTTTTTCAATTGATTCTAATTGGATTTATAAAAGAACTGGAATTCAATCTAGATATTATGTAGAAAAAGAAAAAATAGAAGATTTAGCTATTGGCTCTGTAAAAAATTTACTAGAGCATACAAATTTTTCTATAAAAAATGTTGGAATTATAGTTGTTGCAACTACTTCTACTTCAAAATTGATGCCAGGTATTTCATTTGCAATTCAAAAATATTTTTCCATTGACAACTGCTTATGCTTAGATATACTAGCGGGGTGTAGTGGATATATCAATGCATTCGATATTGTTAGAAAATATATTGCTTTAGGAGAAGTAGAATACGGATTAGTAATTGGTGCAGATGTACTTTCGAAATATGTTGATCATAAAGATATTAATACAGCGGTTTTACTTGGAGATGGTGCAGGAGCTACTCTTATTGGAAAAACTGATACTCAGAAAAAGTATGCCTCTTTTATTGAAAGTGATTGGAGAGATAATGAAATTTTAACTTGTGCAACTGACGAAAAAATTTTTATGGATGGCAAAAAAATATATAAATTTGGTACTACAAGAACAGTTCAAAATTTAAGGCAATTATTAGAAATAACAGGAGAAAAATTAGATGATATTGCTTATATTATTCCACATCAATCCAATCTGCGTATGTTGGAAAGCATATGTAATAAATTAAACATCCCAATGGAAAAAATGTATATAAATCTAGAAAGAGTTGGAAATACATTTTGTGCAAGTATTCCTATAGCCTTAACTGAAATGTATGAAAAAAATATATTAAATAAAAAAGACAAAGTTATTTTTATTGGCTACGGTGGAGGATTAAATTTGGGAAGTATTTTATGTGAAATTTAAGGAGGAAAAAAATGAAAATAGGATTTGTTTTTCCTGGGCAAGGAGCTCAATATATTGGTATGGGAAAAGATTTATATGACACCTATGAAGAAATACACGCTTTATATGATAAAGCTAGCATAATAACTGGAAAGGATATAGCAAAACTAACTTTTAATTCTTCAGAAGAAGAACTGTCTCAAACAAAGAATACACAAATTTGTATTTTAACAATGAGTTTAGGTATATTAGAAATATTAAAATCTAATGATATACAGGCAGAATTATGCGCAGGTCTTAGTTTAGGAGAATATACAGCACTAATATATAGTCAAGCAATTAATTTAGAAGATGGATTAAAAATAGTAGAAAAAAGAGGAACATTTATGCAAGAAGACTTACCTTGTGGTAATTGGAGCATGGCTGCCATATTAGGATTAGATGATGACAAAGTAAATGATTTATGCTCAAATATAACTTCTGGTTTTGTAGTTCCTGCTAACTACAATTGTCCTGGGCAAGTTGTTATATCAGGAGAAAAAAATGCTATATTAGACGTTATTGAACTTGCTAAAAATTCTGGGGCAAAAAGAGCTATGGAATTAAAGACTAGTGGACCTTTTCATACAGAAAAACTACAAAAAGCTTCTAAAAGCTTAAAAGAAGCTCTTCAAACAATTTCTATCAATTCACAAAAAGCAACTAAAGTAATTAAAAATATAGATGGGCTTCCTTATAAAGCTTCAGATGATATTCATACAATTTTAGCAAATCATGTTACTCATCCTGTACAGTTTGGTAAAACAATACAAAGCATGTTAAATTCAGGAATAGATACATTTATAGAAATTGGCCCTGGAAAAGTATTGTCTGGATTTATTAAAAAAATAAATAAAGATGTGAAGATATTTAATATTTCAGATGTTGCGACATTAACACAAGTTATGCAAGAAATAAAAAAGGGGGATTAAAAATGGAAGAAAAAAAAGTTGCCTTAATTACTGGAGCGACTAGAGGGATTGGAAAAGAAATAGCTTTTGAATTAGCTTTAAATAACTATTCTATAGCGATAAATTATAGAAATTATAGTAAAGAATTAGAAACACTAAAGTCAGATATAGAAGCAATTGGAAGTAAATGTGGACTCGTACAAGGAGATGTCTCTTCTTTTAATGAATGTAAAAACATGGTAGAAGATACTATAGAAGCATTTGGTAAAATTGATGTTTTAGTAAACAATGCAGGAATTACTAAAGATGGATTAATTATGAGAATGAAAGAAGAAGATTTTACTTCAGTTATAGACATAAACTTAGTTGGGACATTTAATATGACGAGAAATACTATTTCCTACATGTTGAAACAAAAATCAGGAAGAATCATTAATATTTCTTCTGTTGTAGGAGTAGCAGGAAATGCTGGTCAAACTAATTATGCTGCTTCCAAAGCAGGAATTATTGGGTTTACAAAAAGTTTAGCAAAGGAAGTAGCTAGTAGAAACATTTTAGTTAATGCAATCGCGCCTGGATTTATCGCAACAGATATGACAAATGTATTATCAGATAATGTAAAAGAAGAAATTTTTAAACAAATACCACTTAAAAGAATGGGAACACCAAAAGAAATAGCAAAAGTAGTTAAGTTCTTATGCTCTGATGATAGTTCCTATATTACAGGGCAAGTCATTCATGTTGATGGCGGAATGGTTATGTAAAAGAAAGGAGAAATATAATATGAATAGAGTTGTAATAACAGGTTTAGGAGCTATTACACCAATTGGAAATAATGTAGAAGAATTTTGGGAAGGAATTAAAAATGGAACTTGTGGAATCGATGAAATAAAATCCTTTGATACTACCAATTTTAAAGTAAAATTGGCAGGAGAAATTAAAAATTATAGCTCCGAAAATTATTTTGATAAAAAAGCTGCTAAGAGATTAGATAAATTCTCTCAATATGCTATTATTGCAGCAAAAGAAGCTGTAAAAAATAGCAAAATTAATATAGAAACAGAAAATGCTGAAAGATTTGGGGTTATTGTTGGCACAGGAATTGGTGGACTTATTACAATAGAAGAACAAGTCAATGTTTTAACAACTAAGAGCCCTGATAGGGTTTCTCCGATGTTTATTCCAATGGCAATTGGAAATATGGCAGCAGGTAATATTGCCATCGAAATAGGAGCCAAAGGAGAAAGTCTTTCTGTTGTAACTGCTTGTTCTTCAGCAACACATTCTATTGGAGAAGCATATAGATTAATTAAACATGGGTATCAAGATATAATATTAGCAGGTGGAACAGAAGCTTCTATAACCCCAATAGGAATTGCAGGATTTACAAACATCAAAGCTCTTTCTTTGGAAACTAATAAAAGCAGAGCAAGTATTCCATTTGACAAGGAACGTAATGGATTTGTCATGGGAGAGGGCGCGGGTGTTTTAATATTAGAAGAATTAGAACATGCCAAAAATAGAGGAGCTAAAATTTATGCAGAAATAGTAGGTTATGGTGCAACTTCTGACGCTTATCACATTACTTCTCCTTCACCTGATGGCGAAGGAGGGGCAAGAGCCATGATGAATGCTATTAAAGATGCTGGAATTAAACCAAAACAAGTAGATTATATTAATGCACATGGAACATCTACCCATTTGAACGATAAATGTGAAACTTTAGCTATTAAAACAGTATTCGGCGAAGCAAGTCAGAATGTTATGGTAAGCTCTACTAAAGGTAATACCGGACATTTATTAGGAGCAGCAGGAGGAATAGAAGCTATTGCATGTATAAAAGCTTTGGAAAATTCTTTTATACCACCTACAATTAATTATAAAATACCAGATGAAGAATGTGATTTAGATATTGTTCCAAATAAAGGAAGACAAAAAGACATTTTATATGCAATGTCAAATTCTTTAGGATTTGGTGGTCATAATAGCAGTATTTTGTTTAAAAAATATATTGGATAATATGGAGGATAGTATGGAATACGAACAAATAAAAAAATTAATGGAAGATATGGGAAATTCCAAGTTAACTGAAGTAGAATTAGAATTTGCAGACGGAACTAAATTAAGCATGAAAAAGGATACTTCTAATGTTGCGCAAATTATTCCTACAACTGTATCAAATACAGTTGTAGAAAAAATAACTCATACGGAACAAAATGAACAAATTGAAGAAACAAATATTGTAAAGTCTCCTATGGTAGGTACATTTTATTCAAGACCTGCGCCAGATAAAGATGCTTTTGTTCATATCGGAAGCAAAGTAAAAAAGGGTGATGTACTTTGCATCATAGAAGCAATGAAACTTATGAATGAAATCGAATCTGAATATGATGGGGAAATTGTAGAAATACTTGTAAAAGAAAATGAAATTGTAGATTATGGAAAACCATTATTTCGACTAAAAAAATAGCTGTTGCTCATTCTTAGAACAACAGCCACGGGAATACTATCGAATACGAAAAACTTTAAAACTTTGTTCTGGTTTCAAAGTTTTTGATTGATAGCCCATTTTTCGAAGAGTTTCCTTGATTAGCCGATGACTGTATTTGCCATAGGCTTCAGGGATAACAAGAGTTGCTTCTTCAGGCTCATTTTTGAGAATTAGCCAAAAAATTTTAGCTAGCTCAAATGCTCTTGGGTTCCTGTGTGGCGGAAATAATTTTACCAACTCTTCTCGCTTCATGGATATTCCCTCCTATCTAAAATAGTTATTATCATTATAACATAAATAAAAAAAATAGAAAAGAGGTATTTATTATGTTAAATATAAAACAAATTATGGAAATTATTCCTCAAAGACATCCATTTTTAATGATTGATAAAGTAGAAGAATATATTCCTCGGTCAGAATTGTATTGCTTATAAAAATGTTTGTATCAATGAATGGTACTTTCAAGGACATTTTCCTTCAGAACCTATCATGCCAGGAGTTCTTATTATTGAAGCTTTGGCCCAAACAGGTGCAGTAGCAATTCTTTCTTTGGATGAATATAAAGGCAAAAACGCATTATTCGGTGGAGTGGATAAATTGCGTTTTAAAGAGAAAGTTGTTCCAGGAGATGTATTAAAATTAGAGGTAAAAATTATTAAAAGAAAAGGACCTATTGGAGTAGGGGAAGCTGTTGCGAGTGTGAATGGTAAAATTGCTGTAAAAGGGGAATTAACATTTGCGGTAGTATAAAGGAGGTAATAATTTGTTAGAAAAAGTTTTAGTTGCTAACCGTGGAGAAATTGCTGTAAGAATTATTAGAGCCTGTAAAGAATTAAATATAAAAACAGTTGCTATTTACTCAGAAGCCGACAAAGAAGCAATTCATACTAGATTGGCTGATGAAGCAGTTTGTGTTGGACCTGCACCATCAGCAAAAAGCTATCTAAATATAAAAAATATATTAGAAGCAGCATGTTTAACCAATGCCGATAGCATTCATCCTGGTTTCGGTTTTCTTTCAGAAAATTCAATATTTGCCAAAATGTGTGAAGAAAGTAATATAAAATTTATAGGTCCTTCGTATAAAGTAATTCATCTTATGGGAAATAAATCCCATGCTAAAGAGCTTATGAAATCTGCCGGAGTACCAATTATTCCAGGCTCTGATGGAGCTATACAATCTTTAGAGGAAGCATACACATTAGTCGAAAATATAGGATATCCTATTATGTTAAAAGCTTCCGCTGGTGGACGGTGGAAAAGGAATTAGAATAGTTTCTTCTAAAGATGAATTAAAAGCAGCTTATGATATTGTAAAACAAGAAGCCAAAACATCTTTTAATGATGATGAAATTTATATAGAAAAGAAAATTATAGATCCTCATCATATAGAAATGCAAATTTTAGCAGATGATTATGGAAATTGTATTTATTTGGGAGAAAGAGACTGTTCTATTCAAAGAAGGAATCAAAAAATTATAGAAGAAAGTCCATCTTCAATTTTAGATAAATCTTTACGAAAAAAAATGGGAGAAGCAGCTTTAAAAGCAGTAAAAGCATCTGGATATACAAATGCAGGAACAATTGAGTTTTTAATGGATGACAAAAAGAATTTTTACTTTATGGAAATGAATACACGTATTCAAGTAGAACATCCTGTTACAGAAATGGTAACTGGTGTTGATATTGTAAAAGAGCAGTTGCGAATTGCTTCTGGTGAAAAATTATCTATTTCTCAAAAAGAAATTTCGATTCAAGGACACAGCATTGAATGTAGAATTAATGCAGAAAATCCAGAAAAAAATTTCAGACCATGTCCTGGAACAATTACTGGATTAAATTTGCCTGGTGGAAATGGTGTTCGTATTGATACTTCTGTCTACTCTGGATATACAATTCCGCCTGTTTATGATTCTATGATTGCTAAACTAATTGTTCATGGACAAGATAGAAAAGAAGCAATTGCAAAAATGCAAAGAGCATTAGAAGAAACTGTTATAGATGGTATTGATACAAATATTGATTTTTTATTAAAAATTATAGAAAATTCTTATTTTAAAGAAGGAAATTTTAATACTTCATTTATCGAAAAAGAATTTCATATTTAATTACAGAGGTAAGATATATGGTTATTGATAAAATTAGGAAAAGAGAAAACTCGCAAGAAGAAAACAGCAAAAAAAGAGCAGACATACCTATCGGAAAATGGGTAAAGTGCGATAAATGTAAAGAAATTTTATATAAAGAAATTGTTCATGATAATTATAGTATTTGTCCAAATTGTGGAAATTACTTTCGTTTGTCAAGCCGTAGAAGATTAATACAAATTATAGATGAAAATACATATGAAGAGTTTGATTTAAATCTTTCTAATATTAACCCTTTAAATATTCCTGATTACCCTAAAAAACTACAAAGTTTAAAAGAAAAAACTGGATTAAATGAAGCTGTAAGATGTGGAATTGGTAAAATTCACGGTGAAAAAGTAGTATGTTGTATTATGGATGGAAATTTTTTAATGGGCAGTATGGGAAGCATCGTTGGTGAAAAAATTACTTACTCAATTGAAAAAGCTATCGAATTTCATCTGCCACTTATTATATTTAGTGTTTCTGGTGGAGCTAGAATGCAAGAAGGCATACTTTCTTTAATGCAAATGGCAAAAACAGCAAGTGCCATTGCTAGGCTAGATAAAGAAGGTCTACTTTATATTTCTGTTTTAACAGATCCCACTTATGGTGGAGTTACAGCCAGTTTTGCAATGTTAGGGGATATTATTTTGGCTGAGCCTAAAGCAATGATTGGATTTGCGGGTCCAAGAGTTATTCGTCAAACTATTGGCCAAGAACTTCCAGAAGGATTTCAAACTTCAGAATTTTTATTAGAACATGGTTTTATTGATAAAATTGTAGAACGAAAAGAAATGAAAAATACATTATACAAATTATTGCTTGTACATAAATATGTATAAAATATATTTGAGGAGGAGTTTTTTTGAGCAATTCAAATAATAAAAAAAATGTATTGTCCGCTTGGGATAGAGTTCTTCTAGCAAGAGATCCAAATAGACCTACATCTCTAGATTATATTTCTCTTATTTTCGATGATTTTATTGAACTTCATGGAGATAGATTATCTAAAGATGATGCTTCTATTGTTTGTGGAATTGCTACTTGTAATAATAAACATTTTACAATAATTGCTGAACAAAAAGGAAGAAATACTAAGGAAAATATAGAAAGAAATTTTGGAATGCCTAATCCAGAAAGTTATCGAAAAGCAATTCGTTTTATGAAGCAAGCAGAAAAATTTAAAAGACCTGTTATCACTTTTATTGATACTAAAGGAGCTTATCCCGGCATTGAAGCAGAAGAAAAAGGGCAAGGAGAATCTATTGCAAAAAGCATGTTTACAATGTCTACCCTTTCGGTTCCTATTTTATCTTTTGTTATAGGAGAGGGGTCTAGTGGAGGAGCACTAGCTATTGGAATTGCAGATAAAGTAATTATGCTAGAAAATTCTATTTACTCTATTTTATCTCCTGAAGGATATGCTAGTATACTATGGAAAGACTCATCAAAAGTAAAAGAAGCTACTGAGGAAATGAAATTAACAGCGCAAGATTTATATCATTTAAAAGTAATCGACAAAGTTTTGCCAGAGCCAACTGGTGGTGCAGGAAAAAATGTAGAACAAGTAGCAAATTTAATAAAAAATGAGATTATAGAAAATATAGATGCTTTATCTAAAATTCCGGTAAATAATTTATTGGATAACAGATATAAAAAATTTAGAAAAATTGGAAATTATGTTATATAATAGGAGGAAAATATGATTTTAAAAAACAAATTAATTTTAATTATGGGTATTCGCAATAAATGGAGTATTGCTTATGGAGCTGCCAAAGCAGCTTATGAAAATGGTGCAAAATTGATTTTTACTTATATGGGGGAAGAAAATAAAGAGAAAATAGAAAGTTTGATTTCAGAATTTGACGGTTCAAAAGCTTATGAATGTGATGCTTCAAAAGATGAAAAAATAGAAGAAACTTTTAAAACAATTCAAGAGGATTTTGGGAAAATAGATGGAATCTTGCATAGTATTGCTCATGCTAATACTGAAGATTTGCGAAATGATTTTATCTATACAAGTAAAGAAGGATTTTCTCATGCAAATGATATTAGCGCATATTCTTTTATTGCAGTTTCTAGAATTGCTAAATCTTTAAATCTATTATCAGATAATGCTAGCATTGTTTCTCTTACATATTATGGCTCTACAAAAGTTTTACCAGGATATAATCTTATGGGAGTTGCAAAAGCTGCTCTAGAATGTAGTGTTAGATATTTAGCTGATAACTTAGGCCCAGAAGGAATAAGAGTTAATGCTATTTCTGCAGGGCCAATAAAAACTCTTTCTGCTAAAGGAATTAGAGATTTTAATTCTATTTTAGATGTAGTTGAAGAAAAGGCACCTTTAAGAAGAAATGTTACAATTCAAGAAGTAGGAAATAGTGTTGCATTTTTACTAAGTCCAATGTCTAGTGCTATAACAGGGCAAATAATTTTTGCCGACAGTGGATATAATATAATGGGAATATAATAAATAGCCACCCGTAAAAAACGGGTGGCTATTTATTAATTCCACAAATTTTTCATTTTTTCTTTTATGAGTTCTTTTCTTCTTTTAGTTTTCTCTTTTGAAATTATGTATTTTCCATTTTTAAAAACAATTACCATACCTTCTTTCAAATTTTTAGGAAGGATTGATGCTTCGATTTTTATCATTTCTTTTTGTTCATTTTCGCAAACAACAAAGTTCCCTTCAAATCTATCTACAATATATTCTTGCATTTAAACGTCCTTTCTACATTAATTTCCATCTAAACATAGTTCTAATTTTTGCATAGTATTAGTATTTCCATCACATGTAAGTATAATAGTTCCATCCATATCTGTTCTAAAAATATTTACATTTTTTTGTTTTAATCGATTTAATACTTCATCATTTGGATGTCCATAGTCGTTTTCTTCTCCAACGGAAATAATTGCAAGTTCTGCTTGAATTTGCGCAAGAAATTCTTCAGATGTGCTTGTATCAGAACCATGATGACCTATTTTTATTACATTTGTTTTATCCCAACTAATAGCTTCTTCATTTTCAATCTCAGCGTCTCCCATAAATAAAAAGCTTTGTGTACCATATGTTAGGCGAAGTACAATGGAAGATAAATTTAAATCTTCTGTTTCATTGTTAGCACTCACAATTGTACAATTACAATCATCTAAATTAAAAGATTCTCCGATTACTGGCATTTCTATTGTTAAATTTTTGTTTTCTATTGCATTTAAAACATCTTCAAAATTCTTAGTATTTGTTTGTACTTTAGGCATATAAATTGTTCCAATAGAAAATTCAGAAATCACATCATCTAAACCTCCTATATGATCTTCATGTGCATGAGTTCCAATTAGATAATCAATCTTTTCAATTCCTAATCCCTTTAAACATTCCACTATTAGAGGCCCATCTTCTTCATTCCCAGCATCTATCAACATAGTTTTGTCATTATTCATAATTAAACTACAATCCGCCTGTCCAACATCAAAATAGAAAATTTTAAAATTAGAATCTTTATTTACAATTGTTGAAATTGCTCGAGAAATTTGTTCTCTATTTCTTATTTCTGTAAAAACACCTCTATTATCTAAACCTAAAACTGCTAATAATAATATAACAATAATTCCTAGCCAAACTTTTAATTTACTAGTTTTTTTCTTTTTCTTTCTTGACATTTTTATCACCTTTTATTTGTTATATCATTAAATAAAGAAAAATGGAAGAGGTAAGTAACAAATTTATTCTTATACATAAAATTAGTTTTGTCACATTTTCTTTTTTAAACTCATAAAATGTTAATATAACATGTAAAAAGGAGGAATTTGAATGTACAGAAATTGCCAATGGAAAAAATGTTGTTGTTGTAATAACAATGATAACAATTTATTAGAAGATGTTTGTGATAATGTAGAAAATATAAACTGTGCTAATAATAATTTTGAAGAATGCGCATGTGGGTTTGATGAAGAAATAAGTCCATTTACAGATTATCCAATGTATGGTCATGCTTATGTTCCTATTCAACGAATGAACAAAACATTTACACCTTGTGTAGGATTAAAGATGGGAACTATTTTTCCAGAATTAGTTAGCCCATATGAAGCAAATCAATCTGTTAATGAAATTGAATTTTTAAGAAATGCTAATGAAATAAAGGAGGGGTGTAATAGTGGATGCATATAATCAATGTAATTGCATATCTCAAGAAAAAAATTGTAGAGAATCAAGAGAAGAAATGCTCTGTAAAATAATGGAATATAAATTTGCAATTCAAGAGCTTGCATTATACTTGGATACTCACCCAACTTGTGAAAAGGCTCTTTGCTTGCATAGAGAATATGCAAAAAGATTAAAAGATTTAATGGACAAATATCAGAAAATATATGGTCCATTAACAATAGAATTCCCTTGTAATAAATGGAGATGGATAGAAGAGCCATGGCCATGGGAAATGAATGCTAATATTTCATGTAACTGTGAAGGGAGGAATGACTAATGTGGACTTATAATAAAATATTGCAATATCCGGTTAATATTAAATGCCCAAATCCAAAACTTGCCAAAGTAATTATATCTCAATATGGTGGTCCAGATGGGGAACTATCAGCTTCTTTACGATATCTGTCACAAAGATTTGCTATGCCAGATCAAAAATCGAAAGCTATTTTAAATGATATAGGAACAGAAGAATTAGCCCATTTAGAAATTGTAGGAACTATGGTGCATAAACTAACAGATGGAGTTTGTCCTCAAGAATTGCAAAAAGCCGGTTTAGGCCCATACTACACAGATCATGGGGTGGGTTTGGAATCTATCCAAAAAGAATTTAAATAAATAATTGATTAAAAAAATCAAATAGTTCTTTTTCA
>CALXJM010000006.1 GCA_944388625.1 uncultured Clostridia bacterium | reverse complement strand
TGCACTAGCTGTTACTAGTCCAGTTACAAAATCTGTTTCTTGATAGTGTGTCATTCCTAATGTTTGATTAAAAAAAGTAAAAAACAATAGAATTGCTAAGATAATGCTTATCAATACTATTGTTTTTTTGTTAATACTACTTTTTTTCATAAACTTTCCCTCCTAATATATGATTTATTAAATCATACCCAGTTTTTGAAAGTTTATTCAAAAATTTTTAAAATATTTAAAAATTTATTGTATATTCCATTACATAAGTTTCTTTTATGTAATATTCATTATTTCTATTATCCTGAAATGTATATTCTACAAACTCTTCATTTGGCTCTACTTCAACATTTTTTATCTCCATATTATTCCAATATGTTTCATTCTCATCCGCGTATTTTTTAAACTTATCTAAAGTTTCAAATTTATCTTGTTTGCATCTTTCATCTAATAAACTGTATGCGTCTTCTATGTTAGTAATTAATTTCTCGTGAAAATTTTCTATATATCTTTGTACTATTTCTTCATTTGATAAATATAAATAATTATATGTATTATAGGCATTTTTTGGTATTTTTTGAATTTGATTTTCTATATTATTTATATTTTCAATAGTTTGAAAATTATTTTCTTCTACAAATTCATTTGGGTATACTGCAAAAACCTCACTTTCTTCATCTTGTACTACAATTAGTCCTCCAGCATATTCGTTATTTTCTGAAAAATACACAACATAATATGATATTTCATTTTCTTGCTCGCTTTCATACATTTCTTTTATTGTTGCATTTTCAGAAATAGGTGATATTTTGCTCAATACATTATCAATTGTTATATTATTTTCTCTTTTATAATTTTCTGCTAGTAAATAATAAATTCTAGTGTTTTGTCCATTGTTTCTATATTTTTCTATGCATTTAGCAATAGTAAAATATGATACTGGATTTTTTACTTTTTGCAATTCTGCTTCCCTTATAATATCATCATCATTCATCTTTTCTGCTCCTTTTTCTATCATAATTATGCATATTAAAATTGTAAGCAAGATTATTAATGCTAGCATTAAACATATTATTAACTTTTTTTTCAAAATATCACCTCTTTTTTACTCTACAAAAACTGCATATTTGTAAGAACAATATTTAATAAACTGATTTAATGGCATCCATCCATTGTATGTACGTGGATTAGGATTTGATATATATACTTCATCATTACTATTAATATCTAATATAGCCATAATATGTCCACTTCCAGTAAATTTACTATCTGGACTTGAACCTACTGATACTACAATCTCTTTCCCTGACTGTAGCTGTGTTCTTATCTGCGAAGCTGTCGGCCTACTTACTTGTCTTGCGCCAAGACCATATCTCCTTAAAGCTGACGCTAAGTTTGATCCATTTGTACCTCCATTATGTGCACCACCCATTGCTGTAGCAATATCTCCTGGATCTACATTTTTTCCATATCCACTTAGTACAATTGCTACAGCGGTTGGTCCACATCCAGAGCTTGAAATAGTTCCTTCACTATATAGCTGTCCTTTATAGCTTCCTCTACTCTGTTTAAATTCATTAAATGTTCTTCCTGCTGTAGAAGTGTATGTTGTAGTATATCCATCACCATCTGCTGCATTTTGGTTTCCTCCACCGATAGTAACTTTAAGTCCCCCTGCTGGTGGCCAGCTTACTTCTACTTCTCTGGTTATCTCTCCTGTTTCTATATTTGTAAATATTTGATAATATTTATCACCTTCTTTTTTAATGGCCCAAGTTTCTTCTCCACCGCAAAAGAAATTTACAAATCCATATTTTTTGCCCCAGTATCCATTTCTAAATCTTTCTAGAGCTCCTGGTTGTTTTATTCCACTTGGTCCTTTGTTATATGCTCCTAACCCTCTAAACCAGTTACCACCTGTCCAATCATCATAGAATATATAACTACGAAGTACATGACATCCACATTCTATTTGTAAGCTTGCATTTCCCTTCATTGCACTAGGTGAACAATCCTTTGTTTCTTTATTTCCATCGACATCTACTAATACTTTATCTTTAACTGCATGATACTTCATGTGACATTGCATTAATCCATACGCTATACCATTATCATCAAGATCTAAACGCCCACTAGATTCTACACAAATAACTGCAATAATAGCATATGGATCTAATCCATATTTAATTGCCATTTCCGTTATTTCTGCTGAATATTTTGTCCATACCTCGAGTGCTAATCCTTCTAATCCTGATAAATCAAATATAACTTCCGTTATTTCTGGTGGGTATATATATTGAGATACAACAACTGGTGAGTTCAATTGGTCTTTCATAACCATTTCTAAGTTTTTCTCTGCATTTGCTGTACCTATTTTTGTTTCTGCTTCTAGTTTTTGATCCTTTTCTATTCCTTCTTCTACATCTAATCCATATATATAAAGTACCATTCCATTTACTTCATTATCGTACGTGGTTTCTTCTACTTCTACTAATTCATATTTCCCATTTTTGAATTCTCTTACTTGCTTCTTTTCTGTTTTTGTTACATCTACAAACTCTAATACAATATAATCTTCTCCAACATCATTTACTATGCAATTCCCTGGTGCAACTAATTCTTCTCCACCTGTAAATCCATTTCTGTCTTCTTCAGATTGATTTCCATTTTTTACAACATATGCAAATGGTCTTGAGCTATAGGTTGATCTGTCATCTTCTAATACTGGAATTTCATCTTTTAGTGGCCAATCATACCCTGGTACATAATCTTTAAATATCCATTTTAAAGATTGATTTTTTTCTGTTGATGATACATCTTCTTCTAATTCTACTTCAAATCCGATATCATTAAATAATTCTTTAAAATCTTTTAAAATGTGTGCAGCATCTTCTGTATGAACATTCTCTAAAATTGCCATTGCACTAATAGAACTTTTAGTTGGAGAAATATTTTGTTTTTCTTCTGATCTACCGCTTCCATTGAAAGTATAATATTTTGCTCTTTCTTTGTATGTATCTGATAGTCTTAGCCATGCTTCATCATCTTCTAATTCTACGCCATTTTCTTCTAATTCTTGTTCTACTAGTTCTTGCAATTCTTCATTATATAATTCTTTTAAATCATAATCTGCAACACCTAATAATTCTTTTATTCTTTTAGAATTATCATATACCTTAGGTTCAGATACTTGTTTAATTCCATATGGAATTGTTACTTGTACTGTATAATCATCTTCAGATAAGCCAGTTCCATCTAATTCTGATATTTCTGTTTTGTTCCAGCCAAATAGTTCTATTAATAATCCTGCATCTTGACTTATGGTATTTTCTACTACTGATGTCTCATAGGTTTCAGCTAAACTATAATCTAATTCATAAGCTGAAAAGTTTTCATCTGTGTCCTCTGCATCATCTGTAGTATCTGCATCATCCATAGTATCTGAATCATCTGTAGTAGTGGTTTCAGGTAGCAAATTATTCTCTTCTGCGTATTGGTAAAAAACTTGCATTTGTTTATTTACTTTTTCGCCCCAACTAGTATTACAATAGTGTTCTGCAATTGCTCCTACTGTTATATTACCTTTTCCAAAATAATAATTATCGCTAGCTCCTCCTGCTCCTACATCTCCAATTAATCTTCCAAATGCTCGAATTCCTTCCTCTGGCGAAGAATATGCGTTAAATTTTTGTCCATCACTTGGTCTTGTCCAATAATTTCCTTGTGTTCCAGAAATACTAAACCAGTTATTTCTACTATTTAAGTTTTCATTGCTTGCAGTGCCCCATCTAGATTCTATAATTCCAACAGCAGCTGTAAACAAAGCATTTACTTTATATTCTTCTTGTATTTCTAATATAGTATCTACATACTTTTCCATTCGATTAGCTGCTTCGTCATCACTATAAGATTTCAATATTTGTATTAATGCATCTCTATCTGTTATTTCTGTTGCAGCTCCACTTGCATCTGTTTTTACTACATAACCTGCTCCACTGTTAACTGTTCCAAAATATAAATTTCTATACCAATGATTTGTAACTTCTGATATATATGGTACATTTATTGGTACACTATTATAGTGTTCATTATATTGACAAATTCCTATAAATTCATCAATATCTAACTCCATTTTTAATAAATCATTTAAGCCTGTTACATGATATCCGAATACTGAAAATGTTGGAACCCACTCATACTTTTTGTTTCTAACAATATCTATTATTTCACTTCTTCCGCTTTCATTCACTATATCTGCTGAAAAACATTCTTTTAGTTTTTCAATATCACTTTTTACTTCATCTGAATTTAAAAGTTTGAGCATTGCTTGTTTTTCTTCAATTTCACTAGTTAGTTCATCTATGGTCGCTCGTGTATCTGCTATGACTTGTGCATCTGTTGTTGTATCCAGTCTTGATTCTAAATTATTTATTCTTTTTTGAATATTTTTAACTAAATTTTCGTAAGATTCTATTTCACTTATTCTTGCTTCTAGTTGCTCTAATAGTCTTTGTCCTTCTGCTTTTTGTGCATCTACTCCGTTTTTTAATAATCTTCTTGAAGATGAAATCTTGGCAAATTTTATACTAACTACAGTTTCTAACTCATCATCTGTAGCAAATTTATATGTAAAATCTGGAGACATTGTTGCCAAATGCATAGCTAAAGAAAATTCTATAGGTTTTCCATATTTTCCAGTCCAACCTACTAAATCATAATTATATTCTCCAAATTTGATTGGTGTATTCAATACTGTTCTTTCCCCTATGTATGGAATAGACAATATTCTATTTGCACGATCTATCCATGGGCTTAGTCTTTCTACTTCTCCATTTTCATCAAGTATATCATAATAGTTTTTCTGATAATCTTTATATTCGTCTAGAATGCTTTGCTCAAATTCAATCATCCCTTCTCTATCTTCTTCTACATCTTGTATAAAATTAAAAATGTCTAACTTATTCCAAAAGCTTCCTTCCCACCAGTCGTGGATATTCCACCATTGGCCTTTAAACATATATGTTCTTTCTTCTGCTGCAATATATGACAATAATACTCTACTATCTGCTAGAATAACATTTCCATCTTTATCTTTTTCCAAAACAGTATGTAAAGAATAATTATCATCTTTTCCTGGCTCAATTTTTTTGTTTCCCTCTTCATCTTCAACAATTCTAACTCGTATTACTGCATATGAAGGTTTATTAACCAGTCCAAATATAGTTTGTATAGCGCTTGCTTCATACGTACTGTTATAAACTAGTATATTATCCGAATCATCCCCTGGATCTACTCCTGGCAGAATTTTTCCTAAATTTTCTCTGCTTATTGACCAGCCAAGATATGCTCCAGACAAGGTTTTCCCTGATATTATAGTACTCTCATTTTTAGTACCCCCGTAATATAGAAGACCATTTTCATCTACATCTACTTCTATATATTTGTAGTCAACTTTTTTTCCTTCATCTTCTTCTACTTCTCCTGGGTCTAAAAATCCATATCCTGCTAAATCATATCCCATATTTTCTATATATTGTGCTGTACTTTCCAATCTCTCTTTTGCTAGTTCCTCTGAAACACTCTCTGCCCAATATACTTTTGTTTCTCTCCAAGTGTCATCCCACCATTCTGTTATTTTTCCAATTAGGGAATCAGGCATATTACTAAAAAAAGAATTTGAACCTATAATTAATATAATAATTACTATAATTACTATTGCAACAGCACAACCAATAGCACAACCGCCTCCCGTTCCTGCTGTGGCTGCTGCTGCGGTAGTTGCTGCTGCTTTTGCTGTGGTAGCAGCTGCTGCTTTAGCCGCCTCTGCTGCTGCTGCTTTGGCTGCTGCTTTAGCAGCTTCTTTTTTAGCTGCTTCAACTGCCGCCTTTTTTGCTGCTTCTTTTGCTATTCTTTTTTCTGTCTCTTTTTTTATTTTCTTTTGCATCTCTTTTTTTATTTTCTTTTGTACTTCTGCCCTTGATTGTTTCTTTATTTGCTCTTGTGTTCGTTTTATCCTTTCTCTGGCAGATGGACTACTACTATTTGCGCCATTACTTCCAGAACTAGTTTTTTGAGTTTCTTCCTGATTTTGTTCTTCTTGTTCTGTTTCTTCTTGTTCTGATTGTTCCTTTTCTTCTTGATTAATGTCTTCCTCATTTAATTCTTTGTTTTCTTCATCCATCTTCTCACCTTCTTTTTCTCATAGTTCTTATTTTTCAAAATTTAATTCTATTCCGTATTGGTCAATTGCATCTACTACATCTCCATTTTCATCATAAACTGGTGGATATGTTCTTAATACTTTTATATTGTTAAATTCCAATCCTTTTGGTAAATCTGTTTCATGATAATATCTGCTGAAATTAAAATATACTGTTCTGCTCTCTCCTGGTGCCAAAATTAAGTTAGAGTTTGAAAATCCTTTTGCATTTCTTTTACCTATATTTAATTTTAATAGAACTTCATTCATGGGGTTTTGGTCAATTACAGCAATTCGGTACTCTGTTTTGTTACTAAATAACACCTCATAAGTTTCTGTTTCATAAGTTTTTTCTCTGCTTTTTACTGTAATTTTTATATATTTGTCTTCATAAACTGATTCTAATATATCTTTTCCAATATATCCATTAACAGATAACACTAAATCTCCCTGTTCCACTTTTAGAGTGATAATCTCAGTTACATAGCTTAAATTTTCTTCTCCTGTTAATCCTGTAGCTAAAATATCATCAAAAATTCTTAAACGATATACGTAATCATTATCACTATTGTAATAATTTTGTATTGTATATACCTTTTTAGTTGGAAATAGTCTATCCACATATTCTTCAAAAGTTTCTATTCTTGGATATACATTTTCTTTACAGTCTGTACTTAATAAGGCATATGCTTTTTCATATTCTTTTTCATTACAGTATTTTACGAATTCATCAATAATATTAGAAATAGACTCTTCTGTTCTTTCATTTACATCTGTATTTCCTCCCATAATAGGTGTGTGTGGTTCATATGTAGTACTCGGAGTTTCTTTAAAATCATGATTTTTAATAATGTAATTAATAACAACAACTAGTCCCCAAGCAATAAGAATAACAAATATCCACCTTTTGTATTTTCTTATAAAATTATGTATTTTTATTTTCAAATTTGTTCCCATTGTATTCCTCCATTTAAATTACATTAAAGGACATCATAAAGTCATTATAGTCTTTTTCATATACAATAAATTTTTGCTCTATTTTTGCAGTTTCTCCTTGCTCGTTTACTCCTGTTATTGTTGTATCTATAATAAAATATTTTCCTTGTCTTTCCATGTTTTCATAATTTACTAATAGCATTTTTGGATATGTTTTTTCCACATATTCTATATATTCTTCTATTGTTGGAAAATAATTTTGTTTAAATTCATCATATAATAAATTATAAGCCTGTTCATATTTTCCTTCTTCCATGTATGAGAGATATTTTGAAAAATAAGTTTGCATTCTTTTCTTTTCTGTCATATTTTTCAATTGTACTATTTCTGCTTCTGCTAGTTGTTCATCTGTTCTCCAGCCTAATTCTAATTCATTTCCGATTGTTCCTTGTGCATTTATTGAACTATTTTTTATAGCAACTAAAATACTAAATATCACACTAAGTAGCAATAAACAAATTAGAATAATTACAATAATTGCTTTTTTCTTATTTTTCACTTTTTTCCCTCCTTTATAGTTTAATTCCCTCCAGTTACTTGTTTAAATACAAATTCTTCTGGTTTTTCTTTTCCTAATTGTTCTGCTCTTGTAACTGCTTCATGTAAAATAGTAGCTAAACGTTCATTTTGAGGTTCTGTATTTCTAATTCTACCAATTTCTGTATGTATTAATCGTGTAATATCTGCCTTTAATTGTGCATGAGCTTGATTTTGCGATAAGCCACTATCTATTAAGGCTTGTACTCTTGCATCATATTCATTTCCTGCTAGATACAAATCGTTATTTAAGTTTTTAGCATATCTTCTTGCTCTCATTCCATTGCCAACTGAATTGATTGCTTCATTTACACCTATAGCTGCAGTTGTAGTTTGCATAAAGTTTCCTGTACCAGCTCCTAGAGAAGCTACACCTGCTGCAAAAGCAAATTTTCCAACTTTTGCATATCCTTTTAGTCCTGTCTTCAATGCTTTTGATGTTTTTGGGTGTGCTCGTAGCCATGTTTTTACTCTTCCACCTGAATTAGAAGTTCCTGTTCCGGAATTTCCAGAACCTGTTCCCCCTGAGCCAGATCCAGTCGAAGCAGTTCCATTAGTACTCGTTCCTCCTGAGTTGCTTCCTCCTGAGCCTGAAGCGCCTAAGTTAGCAGAGCTTGCATTGGAATTTGTTGAACTAGAACTTCCTGTTTTCATTGAATTACCAGCTTTAGAAGCCATGCTCTTAACCAAATTTGTACCTGCTGTAATAGCTGCTGCAGATTTAATAGCATCTCCCAATGTACTTGCTTGTTGGAATCCAAATATTTTCTTTACAATTCCTTCTGCTTGGAATAAGAAAGTAACTGTAACAATTGCAAATATAGTACTTGCAAATGTTCCATTTAGTAAGTTCATTGCGGTTGAAACAAATATTACAAAAATTAAACAGTGGAATGGTTGTATTAAAACTGTAAACATAAATTCTTTAAGCCATGTATTTAGTGCTTGCGATTTTCCATCTCCTACTTTATCTATTGGATAAGTAATTGTAATAATTGGTGCAATCAATATTAAAAACGACAAAATGATCATACGTCTTATGTATAGCATTAAAAATGCAAAAGTCATTCCATTAAGAATTGTGTAAAGTATTGCTGCTCCAAAAGATGCTGGTATATTATTCATTCTTCCAATTAAAGTGTTAATAATTTTCCAACCAACACCCTCTTGAAGTCCAAATGCCCTTTCTAGCAGAAGTCCATTGTATGCTTCCATATTGGCTGAATAGTTAGAGCTTCCTGCTGCTGTTTCTATTATGGAAACCAAAGCAGTATTTACATTAATAGTTATAAGAATAATATAATGTAGAATAAATACCAAGACCACTGCTGTAAACCAGTACATTAATAATTGCTTGTATCGTGCCCTATCTTCTGCAATAGTTGATATTGCCATTCGAATTCCAATATAAATAAGTACACAAAGCAATATAACTATTGCTAAATTTCTAATTCCATAATACCAATAAGCAATATTTCTTCTTATTGTCGCTACCGCACTATCACTATTAGCATCTATTATATGTTGTTGCATTCCCCAAGAAAATTCCAAAATGTTAATGTCTGTTATTCCTAATTGATTAAATAAAATATTATATAGTGAAATAAAAGTTTCTCCCTCATTCCCTTCCATTCCGCCAATTCCACTATTAACTCCATTAATAATCATTCCAGGTAGTACTATTAATAGCTTTATTGCATCTAAAAGTAGTTCAATTACTCCTCCGAGAATCGGTATTGGAATGCTAACTGGTACCATATCTGCTTCCTCTTGCCCCATCGCTTCTTCGTCAAATTGTATTGTAGAACTTGTTGCAGTTGCATTTGTTGCAGTTGCATATGTATATTGCGGTAGCAGAATATTGCACAGTATAGTTATAATTAATCCAATAACACATACCTTATTTAGTATTTTTTTCATTTTTACACCAGCTTTCTATTTAGTTTTTTTGGGATTTTCCATATACTTGTAATATATTGTCTACTAATTTATCAGTATTAACTACTTTCTTTTTAATTCGTTCTCTTGTATATGTATTAATTTCATTTAATCTTTCTACTGTTTGCCTCATATTTTCATACTCTTGTGGTAATTCTTCTCTATGATAGCTTCCATCTTTTTCTACTCCTGAGTAAATTAATTTAGCAATATCACGAGTTTTAAGTGTTTTAGATACAGTATCTAACATAGAGTCTACCTCTTGTGGAGATATTACTTTTTCTAAGTCTTCTCTTGTTATTTCTTCTGTTTGTTGCATTCGATATAAAACAGATTCAACTTGTCTTAATGCTTTTGGGTCTATTCCCTTTGCAACTTCTGAAATGTCACTTTCTTCCTGTAGCATGCTATATTCTTTTATTACTTGTCCTTCTTCTTTTTCCTGTTCTTTCTTTAATTGTCCATTAATTATATGCTGTGCCATATATAGAGCTTCAGCTTCTGCAGTGCTTTGTATATGTTTCCTATCTCTTCTAATGCCATTTTCTTTCATAATATTTTCTACAATTTCAGCTGCACTTGCTTGAGTTAGTACTGTAGGTTCTTGTTCGCCAATATCATTAATGTAATCTTCTGTTGCTTTTTCAACATCTAATTTTTCTATTTGAGTATTATCTGTGTCTAAAGTTCTTAGTAATACCCTATAAGTATATTCTTTAAAGTCTTCTTTGGACATTCCATGTAGAATTTCTTCTGCAACTATTTCTGCCTCTAATTTTTCTTTTTCTTCTCTCTCCCTACCTTTTTCTGCTACTTTTAAAATTCTATGAGAAGTTCTATTATCTATTAGTACAACTTTTTCGGTATCATCTTGTGCTTGTAAAATAGTTTCTACCATTTGTCTGTCAATTTTTAATTCTGTAATTCTTTTTTCTAAAGATTTGGCTACTTCCAAATCAGAATTTCCTACTTGTCCTATTTTAATTTGCTCTTGTAATTCTTGTAATTGATTTTCTAATTCTCGTAGTTGTCCACTTATACCTTTCTTTTCGCTTTCTAATGCTGTAATTGCACTTTGTTTTGCAGATTCTCCACTTCCTACATAGTTTTCATTATATATTACTTGATACCTTGCTAAAGATGTTGCTTGTTCTGGTGTTAAATTGTTTACATGTACTCCCTTTGCATTTTTTTCTAGTATTTCTTCTACTTTTTGTTTCCTTTGTTTCTCATCTTCGTACCTTGCTCTTGCGAATAATGTAGCAGATTCTTTTTCTTTTGGAGTATTAGCTATAGCAACAGCAGTCAATGCATTAACGAATTCTTGTTCTATGTTTTTCTCTAATTGTTTTTTATCTACTTCTATTCCGTTTTTTTCTAGTACTTCTGCAATTTTTTCTGTTGCTGGTGTAATCATTGTCATGTTTCTAACAGTTACACCTTTTATATCTTCTGGTAATACTTGTGTATGGCTTTCGCCTTTTTTTACCATATCTATATATTTTGATTCTATATCACTATGTTTTATTACATCTGCTATAAGTTTCTTCTCTAAATGGAGGGCGTCTCTATATGCATATGCTAGAACATATTTTTCTTCCACCTTTTTTGCTTCTTTTAGCTGTTTTTGGCTTACATTAGAAAGCCCTCGTATTACTTCGCTTGTTCCTAAAGTAGCAACTCCAAGTACAGTTCTTCCTACTTTACTTCTTACTGTAAACTTTTGCCCTGCATATTTTCTTCCTATTTTTAATTTTTCTGCATCTCCTAGTAGTCTCTTTAGTTCCATAGATGTTCTAATTAAATTCTGTACTCCTAATTCTGGATTTGCCACTAATTGCGGAATTGAAAATGCAAATGAAGCTGAATTTGAAATAATTTTTCTTCCAGTTTTAGTAGCACCTTTAATTGCTTTCCAATTTGCTTTTCTTGCATTTCTTGTTGCCACTCTAGCGCTTTCGGATATATTATCTACTAACATATCATCTGAAATTCCACCATCAGCTCTACCTAGTGTATTCCTATAAATTCTACTTCTTTGTATATGATTTACAGCTGATCTATACATTTCTGTTCTCTGAATTGCTGGAATTGCTTTTCCTACTCGACTTACTCCTTTAGCACCTAAATTTACTATGCTTCCTCCTGCTGCTCTAACTGCTAAGGCTCCTCCTACAAACTCATTAGTTGAATCCATCAAGTTCTTTAATGAACCTGTAGAACCTCCAAATTTAAACATTCTATATAATAAACTTTCAGCTTTTAGCATAAAGTGTAAGAATACAAATCCAACAATAATTCCGCCTAATGATGTTGAAAATACTAAATCAAATGCCACACTTACAAATATGTAATAAAGTAATGCATGCATAAATTGGATTAATACATTTGATGAAAATTCACGCATCCAAGTGCCTAAAGCTTGTGATTTGTTGTCTTTTATTTTATCTATAGCATAGCTAATAGCAATTAATGGAGAAATCAAAGCCAAAATATTTACTGTTAGTAGACGTTTAAAGTATACAAATAAAAATTTTAACAAATAATATACTAAAAACATATACATAATAGTTCCGGCAATTCCTTGGCTTGCTTTAATTTCATATGCTTTTTCAAAAATACTATTATAAAGCGATGTTTCAGTTGTTATCTCAACCTTTACTTTTTTAAGTACTTTTACTGGATTTCCATTTTCATCTAAGATTGGATTTCCATTTTCATCATTATCTTCAACTAATTTTAAAATTTCTACTTCTTCTGTTTGATAACCAATTTCTGAAATCAAACTTACTAAGTTTTCATTAATTAATAGAACAGCTAGCATAAAATAATGAATGAAAAATACAATAACGAAACTTACTAACCAATTCACAAATAATTTTGTATATTTTGCCTTGTCTGACGCAATTGTTGATAATGCCATACGAAGTCCTATATAAATTAATACTAATAGTAGTCCTATAATTG
Organism: uncultured Clostridia bacterium; assembly: GCA_944388625.1. Classification (GTDB taxonomy): domain Bacteria; phylum Bacillota; class Clostridia; order TANB77; family CAG-508; genus CALXJM01. The sequence goes on along the minus strand of CALXJM010000006.1, from coordinate 25,952 downwards.
TAATATTTCTAAAAGTATAATACCAATTGGCTACATTTTGTTTTATGATATATATCACGTTTTCTGGAGTTAACTCCATTTCTGCAGCGTCTTTAAAGTTAAAAATATTAACATCTAATAAAGGTACTTTATTATAAATGATTTTTTCGATAGTTAATTTATCTTCAATATTTCTTGGTACTTCCAAATTTTCCATTGAAGTAGTTGTTGTTCTAAGTTCCGTGCTTACATTATTTGGATCTATTTGAGCAGCTTTTGTTTCTGTAATTCTGTAAATTCCATTAATACCGCTTGAACTATAATCAGATAATGAGTCTATATAAATCGTCCAAGTTTCTGGAGTAGGTGCTCCTTTATTCATTGCATGTGCAATATTTCCATCACCTAAGTAAATAGCATAATGTCCATCGAAATGTATTATATCTCCAGCTTTTAAATCACTAGTACTTGTACCTATGTTTTCAAATCCTTGGCTTGCAGAGGTAAATTTTGTATAATTTGTTCCTCCTATGCCTAAGCTTTGGTGTATAACAATGTTTACAAAGCCCTCACCATCTACAGAATATTTATCTGTAAATTCAAACTGTGCTCCATCATAGTGGTTTGAGTTTCCATAAGCCCATCCACTAGTTTTTACTCCTCTATATGTATCTTCTCTTCCACCTTTGTAAGCTCCATCTTCGCCATAGGAATATACAAATTCACTCTGATGATTTTCTACTAAATCTTTTGCATAGTTTGCAATTGCATTTCCTGCTTCTGTTGCATTTAATTTAGATTGTGCAGGCACAACTGTTTCATTTTGTGCATCTGATTGTCCACTTGTTACATCTTCTGCAACTACAGGAGTTCCTGTAATTCCTTCTACAACGTCTGTTATTGCATTTTCAAAAATAGCAGTCCATCCAATAAGCTGTATTTTTACTCCTAAAGTCATGGCTCCTATTAAATAATCTGTTAGTTCTGTTAGTCTAGAAAATGATGGTATTGGACTTTGATATTCTCTAAATTCAACTTTTTTTGCCAAACCATTATAGTAAAATTCTGATGTGGTATTATTTCTACTTCCAGATGTTGGACTCTCTCCTACTGCTGTCCAATCAACATCTGTATTTAATGTTGTAATTTGTGCTATATATTCATCTTTTAATCTATATGCCTTAGTAAAATTCCCTACTGAATCTTTAATAACAACTTGTTCTGTATGGCTTCTATTTTTAAAAGTGCTAGCAGCAGCTGTTCTGTTACCTCCTAAATAAATTTCACAGTGCCCACTCCTCCAAAGAATATCTCCTACTTGTAAATTACTTAAACTAACTTCTTCTATGCAATCTATTGAACTAAAATCTCTTGTGCTATATGGTCCCCCAAAAATTCCTCCACTAACATAATCATATACACGAGAGCAAAATGATGAACAATCAAATGCAATTGTTCCAGTAATTACTTCGCCAGTTGAGCCATTTCCACTTAACTGTGGTTCGGAGTCTGTTACTTTTTGCCAATTAAATCCTGCATTTCTGTGGCTTGCCCTTTGAGAATATCTTAAAATGCCTTTTTGGTTTCCTTCGGTTACTACTTTTTCTGCATATGTAGCAAATGCTTGTCCTACTTCTTGGCTTGTATATGCTTTTGAAATTACAGGGATATATAGGCATAATAATATTATTAGCATTATTTTTAGTATATTTTTAGTTATTTTGTGCATATATATCCCCCCTTTTTTACATAGTAATTCTTATTTGTTTATCATCATATTTTACAACATTATTTTCTACTTCATATAATTCAAATTTTTCATTTCCATCAATAACTTTGTTTGTAATATTCTGTTTACAATTGTATAAATAAATTCCATCATAACTAATGCTATATAATAAGTTTTCATTATCTAACCATAAAAATGAATTAATTTTTTCTGGTTTGTCTATTTTTCTATTTGGATATTCTCTATTTAATGAAATGATTTTTAAATCACTCATTCCATCTTCTTCAATTTTATATTCTAATTTAAATTCACTTGAAGTGTTTTTATCTTCTTCTGTGTCATCTCCAGTATCATATTGAATTAGATTATAATTTCCGTAACATATTATAAAATCTGTTTAGTTCCACTTCGAAAACAGAATCTGTATTACCATATATGTATATATATCCTGGTAGTACTACATTTCCATCTACTACATCTTGCAAGGTTGAATTATTGTGGAGTTTACCAGAAAAATTATTATAAAGTATAATTCCATTTTCGTTTCCATATCCATAGATAAGTCTTATTCCTTTAGTTGCATAATTTAGAACAACATGTGTTTCATCATAAATATAATTATCATAATCTGTCCAAATGTCTGTTAAAGTATTTCCCAGATTAAAAACATTCCCATCTGTTTCAAATTCTTCTAATAATTCTACAAATTTAGTTGTATCTAAATTATTTTCTGCTCTGTAAATAGAAATTTCATATTCTGTGAAAAATACATATATATTTTCTCCCTTATATCCTATAAGAAAATGATTTTGCAATTGTTCTTCATCATCATAGTATTCATATTCTTCTTTAAAACTAGGCTCTCCTAGTTCTTCTATAATTTCTTCATAATTTGCTCCTACTTTTAAATTATTAATTACATAATTTTCGTATTTATTTGTAAAAACTAAATTAAACACTTTACTTGCTGTAGTTTTAACTTCTAATCCTTCATCAAAATATATATCATATTCATTTATTCTGCTTTCTATTGTTCCTAAATTTACATCCATAATTTGCCATTTTGCTTCTATTAAATCATTTATTTCTTTTGCTTGTATTTCCATTTGATGTATTTGTATTTCTTTATAATTCATTTCTTCTTTGCTCTGTTCATTATTTCCAAATATTATTTCTGTATCTGTTGGCAAATATAAACTTTCTTCTTTTTTAAATATTTGCGCTATTATCATTACAATAAAAATTACAATTAACAGTATTCCTGCCACGAGAAGTGCTATTTTTATTGTTCTTTTATTCATAAGCTATGCACCTCCCCTTCTTAGTTTAAGAGTTTCTGACATAGAGTGTATTGTGCTTAATCCTCTTAAATTAAATATTCCTTTTACAATTTTTTCGCCTCTTGATAGTGCCATTAAGAATACAATTGCTACTAGTGGTGCTGCTGTTGCAATGGAGCCTGCTGAATAAATAAATACCATATATAAAAGTGCGTGCAATGGTTGAATACATATATTAACTGCAATTTCTTTAAACCATGTGCTAAATACCTGTGATTTATTATCTCCTGCTTTATCAATTGCATAAGTTATTGTTATAAGTGGTGAAATTACAATTAAAAAGCCAATAACAAACAGCCTTTTCATATACATTAAGAAAAATCTAAGTTCATAAAAAACTAACATAAAATATATTACAACTTGTATTGCTGTGCTCCAACCATTAGTAGTGTTTATATAAGAAAGATTATTTTGTATGATATTTTCTTCTAATGCAATTTGATCTGCATTGCCTGTAAAAATATAAGTTAAGCTAGCAGATACATTTGATAATAATACAATAATGTAATGTAAAATAAAAATTAAAGCAAAGCTAAATATCCAGTCTAATAACATTTTTTTATATTTTGCTTTGTCTGATGCTACGGTAGATATTGCCATTCTAATTCCCATATATATTAATGTAATTATAGAGCCTGCAATAGCTATAACTCTAACTGTTGAATACCATAATCTTACGTTTTGTTTTAGAGCAGTATTAGCAATATTTGAGTTGTATACAAAGTAATTCGCATCGAAAAGTTCAATTGTATTAAACACTAAGTTTTCAATTGTAAATATTCCATCCGGAGTTGTACTATATTCTCCATCGGCTGTTGCTCCATGAATTGCTGTTGTCATAAGACAAGACACACACCATGGAATAAATGTAAGTATCCCAGATAAAGTAGTTGCCTGCGAAGCTCCTGAAGATTCTGTTCCTGTAATAAAAACTTGTTCTCCTGCATAATTAGCAGAGCCTTCTTCTGCATATGTATTAAATTCGTTATAAGTATATGAATTATGCACATCTAATATATTAGACGGTACTGAATTATTATATGCGTCTGATGCAAAAACGGCGCTTGGCAATAATTCTAAAACAATTACAAATAATACTAATATTGCTATTGCTTTTTTTTGTATCATGCCATGCGCCTCCCTTTCTGGTTTTATTTTTAGTCTTTTTTTGTTTTTAATTTATTCAAGTTTGTTTCTACAAATTCAAATTCCTTTTTTGTTGGCCTAATAGAAAGTATTGCCGTGTCTTCACCTACTTTCAATAATCCTTCTCCACGATTACATGTAGTTAAGAAGTAAGCTTCTCCTTCACTTAGTCTAAATACTTCTTTGATATACTCTATTTCTGATTTGTCTTGTGCTAAAAAGAGCTTTGTATCAGAAGATGTTAGTACCGCTTGTACTTCTTGTTTTTCATAAAAATCTTGGAATTTTTGTGAAATAACCGCTAAAGATACATTTCTTTTCCTTGCACGTCTTGCCATAGTATTTAAAAAGTCTACTGCTTCTGGATATGGCAATAGCATCCATGCTTCATCAATTAAAACTCTTTTTTTAGTAGCTTTTGTTCTATCTTCACTATTTTTCTTAACATATTTTTCCCATATCCAAGATAAAAGAATTTGCTGTGCTAGAGGTCTTGCAAATCTTTCTTCTAGTCCAGATATGTCCAAATTAATAAATGGAACTCTATCTAACAAATCAAATGTTGATTGACCGTCGAAATATGCCATTTGTCCATCATATTCTCTTACATATTGTTTCATAACTTTAATTAAATAACTATAATGGAAACGATAATCTGGATTATCATTTTGTTTTGAGTTTGCTACTAATCTTTTATACCATGAACCAATAGTTGGCATTTCTTTTTTCTGCTTTCCTAAGAAGTTACTAGCAGTAACCCTATCTGTGCTAGCAGTAAATAAACTTTCTATACGATTATTTATTCCTAATTCTGCATATTCTTGTGCTACTGTTTCTGCTATAATTTGTTTTGTAAGCTCATTTACTTCTGTACTTCTTGTACTTCCTCTAGCCATTGTTAAAAGCGCTTGAGTTACGTCTTCAACTTTATTTTCTACATTTAATACTGTTTTTTCTCTTCCTGTAATTTCGTCTCTTACTGTTTCTGGTTCTATATCAAACAAATTAATAATTGTATTTGAGTTAGGACTAATTACAACATTAATTCCACCAAGTGCATCTGCTACAACACCATATTCGCCTTCGGCATCTAGTGCTAAGCTTTCAATTCCCATTAGTACTGCTGAACGAGAAGTTAATGTTTTAATTGTAACACCTTTACCAGCTCCAGATTTCCCAAAAATAACCATATTATAATTTGTAAGTGTTGGACTAAAATTATCAAATAAAATTGGAAGCCCTGTTTGTCTATTGAATCCTAGTGGAATCCCTTGTTCATGCCCTATTTCAGAACTAAAAAATGGAAATACTGTGGACATTGACCTTCTATCGAATGTATGACTCTTTTTTATCTTGTTTTCGCAAAATGGCATATTTGTTTGTAGCGCCTCGTCTTGCATTGCCCATGCTGGTTTTACTCCGATTAATGTTTTCGACATTTCAGATGCTAGTAATTCTGTGTATCTGTCTAGTTCTTCTAAACTATATGCAAATAATGTACACATAATAGATGATTCAAACAATTTATTAAAACCTGCTGCAATTTCATCTCTTAGTTCTTCTGCTTCCAACCTTTTTTGTGTTAAAAGTCTTTCTCTGTTAATGTCTCCTCTATCTAATGCCACAATTCTTTCTGATTCTAATTCATTAATTACTCTATTTAAATCTGTTTGAGAAGAAGATTCACTAACTGGCTGTATAAACACAGATACATTTAAGTCTCCAAATGTATACATACTTCTTAAAAATTCAGGGAATGTACACATTCTTGGTATAGTAGATACTATCATACTTCTTGCATATCTTGTTTTCCTAGATGAAATTATTTCTACATGATTAGAATGGCTACAATCAATCCCCGCTGGTTTAATTAAATCTTTTAAATCTTTTGCGTTTCTTTTTAAGAATCCATCTTGCGTATTTTCTACAGCATTAATCTTTTCTGGTTGAATTCTTTTATTTTTATTTTTGTTTTTTCCCATTTTCACACACTCCTTAATCTTTCGTTATTTTTCCTTGAGCGATATTTTTATACCAAGTTATATCTATTTTTCTTGATATTATAGGGTTTTTTTCGATTTAATTGTTCTTTTACTCATTTCTTTTATCTGTTCTTCTGATAATTTTTCTCCCTTTTTACCTGCTATTTTTGCCTTTTTCTCTTCGGATTTTCTTATTATTTCTTCCTTTGTTCCTTGGTAAAGATCTCTATCCATTTGGTCTCTATATTGTTCCACTAAACCTAATGCTTTTCTTTTTATTTTCTCTTCTTTTTGAATTTCTTCTTTTTGTTTTTTCCTTTTTTTATCCACTTCTAACATGCTATCTGTTGCAAGTTTTGCTGCATCCATATCCAATTGTCTTTCAATTTGTTCTTTTTTCTTATCTAGTACATCTCTTCCTACGCTGTATAGCCTATCATATTCTGCATCTAATGCCTTTGATAATTGAATTAATTCTTCATCATCTCTATTATAGGCTACATATAATAGTTCTGCTAATTCTTCTGAATTTAGCACTTTCCCTGTTACAGATGAAGTAGCAAGTGATCTTATAATTGATTGACATCTTGTATATAATTCTGAAAAACACATGTTAGCAATTTCATCTTTAGAATAAGTGTCTACTGACCCAAGCTCATTTGCGAAATATGAAACAATTAAATATGTTTTTTGTTGTAGTACATTTTTATTTAAGCTAAGTCTTCCTACATATTCTGTAATATCTGTACCATATTCTAAAATATTTTTCTTACGCCTTTCTTGGAATTTTAAATCATTTACTAATCTCTCATTTCCTTTTAAGCTTGCATCCCTTAGTTTCAATTGAATATCTTCTAATTCTTCTTCTATTGTTTTTATTTTCTTTTTATATTCGTCTGTAATTTCTCTTAGGTTTAAACTTCGTGTTTGTATGTATAATTGTATTGGGAACCTTAAAATATTTAAAAACTGAACAAACCCTTCTTCTACAGCTACTTTTTCTGCTTCTGAAAGTAAGTCATAGTTTACTCCTTGGCATTGTATAACCATAACATACTGTTGCTTGTTTTTTCTTATAATCATACTGTCTTTTACCTCATCAAAATCCATAAAGTTTCGTACAGCTTCTCTTGTAAGTCCTGGTTTGTAAGAATTAGCATTTGCCTTTTCTTCTCCGCTATTGTCTTTTTTCTTTTCTTTGTTTGCATTTTTTTCTTTTTGATTAATTACTAATAGCCAAACTCCTAGTACAATAATAAAGAAAACTAGTATAATCATAATAATATAAAGCGCATTTACAAATGATTCTCCCATTTACTTTTCCTCCTTTGTATCTATATAAATTCTTCTATTTTTCTTAAATTTCATATAGCGGAGTATAATCTCATCTATAGACTCTCCTCCTATTTTTTTTGTAAAACTAATTCCGTTTAAAGTAGGTATTTTAATAGCACCTATGCAAAAACCTATTAGTGCAAATAGTGCCAAAAAAACCATTCCTACTGTGTCGAGTCCTATGCTACTAAATAGCAAAAAGAAGATTCCTCCTATCATGGCTCCTCCAGCGGTGGTTATTAATGATTTGACTGAAAATATGTATAAAATTCTAGACTCTCCTTTTAAATTACGTGGAATATTATAAGTTCCCATTTAAATTTCCTCCTTTGCATTTTTAATTTATTGTGTTACATTTGTTAATAAATTAATTGTTATTTGCCATATAATATATGCCCCAAATATAACTGCCGCTGAAATTACTAGTCCAACCAATTGTTGTTTTAATTTCCCTTGTTCTTCTGGATTTGCTATCATATATTTTATAGCCATAATAATAGTTACTATTAAAAGGACAATAATTGCAATAGTCATAAGAACTCTTCCTATTTGCAATGTTGGATCTACTAAATCATCATCTCCAATAGTTTCCCCACTTGCGCCTAATCCAATAAAATCACTTGCTTTTTGAAATAGCTCTCCTATACTTGGAAAAGAAAATTTATTGTTTGTACTTGTACTTGTTCCTTGTTGTTGAACCGGTTGAGTATCAGAAATTTGAGTCGCGACTCTATTTAAATAATCATTTCCATCTCCTGCGAACATACTTCTTCCAGGAAGTGAATTAAATGTCTCAATATTGTTATACAAAATGTCTTTTTGCGTAGTTGATAATCCACTAAGTTTTTCTCTAATCACATCATCTGTATCATCAATTGTAATTCCAACTGAATTAAATACATCTACGATTTCAAAATATACTTCCGTATAATTATCATCTATATAAGTTTCTGTATATTCTTCATCAGCCGCATAAGCATGTGAAGTAAATAAAAGTATGCAAAAAATTATTATAATTCCAATTGTTATTATTTTTTTCATTTTATTCACCCCTTTTAGTACAACTACAGCCATAATTAATATAATTATACTTAAAAACCTTTTTTATTTCAACATTTTATGCCAAAATCCACTACTTTTATAAAAAAGTTATCAAATTGTAATATCTTTGTAATATTTTTGTAATGTTTACATAAATCCTTGCTCGATCCCTGCTATAAAATTATATACTAAGCTCCAGATAGTATATGCTCCACCTATAATTGCTGTAGCAATAACTAATCCTATCAACTTATTTTTTAGTTTAGCTTGTTCTTTACTTGTTGCCATCATGTATTTAATAGCTATTACAAAAATTGCAATTAATAAAATAATAATAGAAGCTATAATTAAAATTTTTGCTAATCCCTCAAGCTCTACTTTCGCTTCTTCTAAAGATACTTGATTTCCACCTTTTTGACCTATTCGAAGAAAATTCATGGCAGATTCCCAAAAGTTTTCAAAGCTTGGTTTTTCTGCATTTACATTTGTACTGGTTTTCAAACTGTTTAAAATTGTTTCTAACTCTGTTTTTGAATTTCTTCTTATATGTCCTTGTGGATAAATTGTATCAAAATTGCTCATAACTTCTTCTAGTTTTGACGTTATTTCTGAAATTTTTTCATTATCTAAATCCTTCCAGGTTACTCCTCCTGCACCACTATTATATAAAAGCACATCACTTATAATTTCATCTGCCTCAGCTTCTGTAATTGCAATACATGGCGTAATAAGTAAATTTATAATTATTAAAATTAGAATAATTCCATTTATCCACTTTTTTTTCATTTTAATAATCCTCCTTTCCAAAATAAATAAATTTTGAAATGAATTACTTATTCTAATAGGCGACTTTTATAAAAGTCGCCTTTTTTTCGATTGTTTTATATTGTTGTTGCAATATTATATATTATATTTAGCATTGTGGATCCAGCAAATAATAATACAGCGCCTATAATATATGGAACTAGTTTAGACTTTATGTCTGCTTTATCATTTGGGCTTGACATTATATATTTTATTCCCATAACTGTTAGCATAATAACAGCTACGCTATATCCAACAAATTGCAAAATATAAACAATTTGTCCACCAAAAGTTGCAAATGGACCCATTTCTGTTCCATCTATTTGAGTAATTCCTTCATATTGAGAAGTGTCTACTGCAAGACAATATCCAGTAATTGAAAGAAATATAAAACTGATTATACAAATAATTAAAATCCTATAGATATTTTTTTTCATTTTACCAACTCCTTTTATTCAAATATTGCTACTACTAGTCTATATACAAAATCCCATAAAGCATAAGCTCCAAATACTACAAATGTAGATATTACTAATCCTACTAATTGTTGTTTCAAATGCCCTCTAGATTGAGGATCTGCCATAGTGTATTTTATTCCCATTATTATAGTTACAATTAGTAAAATAACTAAAGCAATAGCAACTGCTGCTTTTCCTATAGGTACAATGCTTCCTGCAATTTCATTAAGTGAAATAGCAGGTGTTTGATTTACAAATTCCTGTGCTTGGTTTACCATACCCTCTGGTGTTTGTACTGTATATTCCAATCTTTGTATTTGTCTATTAATCATGTTTATACACTGATCTATTATTTGTGGATTTAGTCCTTCATCTATTAGTTTGTCTCTATACATATCTAGTTCTTCTGTATATCTTTCTTTAAAAACTCGAAGTTCTGTTCCAAGTCCTTCTAATTCTTTTACATTATTAATTGTTTTATAATACTCTTGTTCATATCTTTCCTTACATTCTTGTAGTTTTTGTTTTATAAATTCCATTGTAGGTGAATTTGTGGTTGGTGTGTTAGTTGTTGTTTGATTTTCTGAAGGATTAGTAACTGTATTTCCACCAGTTGGATCTATATAAACATCATTTCCGTTTTCATCTGTTACTTCATTTGCTCTTATATAATTTAGACCTTGTATAAAATTGTCTCTTAAAGCTTCATACTCAGCTTGGTTTGGCGCTTCATTAGATACTGCTATATAGCAATATTCTCCAAAGCATTCGTTAAAATATGTATCTCCTTGTTGATTATACAGTTCTTCGTCACAACTAATTTCAGCTTGGGTCCCCCATTCATCTATCAAATATTGTTTTCCTGCATTCCACTCTTCTATTGTCTCAAAAGTCCATTCATTTTTATCTTCATTATAGTTTCCAATTTCATTTGATTTAATATAGCTATCTACCATTGTATCTGCCCATTCTGGGTCAAATACTATTTTATATGTTACTTTTCCTGCTACCCCATGTTCTTGCAAAATTGCCTGAATTTTGGCATTGCTATTATAATTATTTATACTTGCAAGTTCATCTGTGTCTGTTCCAGTTCCTTGTGAACAGCCATATGAAATTAATAATTGTTTTTTCTCATCTATCGAAATATTAGGATCTTTTACCTTGTCTCTAATTTCTAATAATAATTTATCTAAGGCTTGTTGTGCACTTGCATAATCAGCTTTTACCGTTTTAAAAGAGAAAATGACACATATAAGTAAAAAAATTAATATTATTTTTCTCATATTTTTAATCATTTTCTCACCTCACTTTTTTATTTACTGTTTAAATTTATAAATTACTTTTTATTAATTTATTATAACCCTGTTCCAAACTGTTTAATAATCTCTACAACTCCAACTGCTCCGAATAGGAAAAATGCTCCTATTATATAAATTATAGCCTGTTTTTTTATATTGGCTTTTCCGTCTGGCGCTGCTATCATATATTTAATTCCAAGTACTAAAAGAGTACAAATAGCTACAATAGTTCCTATTAATTGTACAATAAATAATATTTTCCCCCTTATACTATCTCCCCTAGTGATGATATCTCCATCTGGTGATTGTACTTGTTCCATAATAGAATCAATTGGTGTTGCATATACGCAAGTAGAAAATAAGGTTATCATTAGAATTAAAATTGATATGCAAATTATTTTCTTTTTTCTCATTTTTCTCACCATTCTTTCTAATTTATATTTGTTTATATTTGCATAAACTCTTCTTCTGCTCCACATATAGTGCAACGCATTACTGTTACGACTCTTCCATTTTGAGTATAGCTACTTACCTCTTGATAATCATGTATGTGTTGTTGTCCTGTAACAACATTTTTTATTATTTGTAAAATTCCACTCGCTCCAAATAATATTACTGCTCCTATAATATAAATAGTTGCAGTCTTTTTTATATCTGCTTTTTCGTCTGGTGCTGCTATCATATATTTTATTCCAAGCATTATAAGCATAACAACTGCTATAGCAACCCCAACCATTTGTATTATTCCTATAATTTGATTTCCAGCATTTACAATTTTTTGATCATTGTCGCTTCCTAGGTCAGAATTGGGAGTTATTTCTATATCCCACCCATTTGTTGCTAAACAATTTCCGATTGTAAAAATACTTATAATTGATATTAAAAAAATTATTTTTATTGTTATACTTGTTTTCATTTTGCACCTCCCAGAAAAAATTCCCTTTCTTTTATTATAATACAAAAAGCGCCTAAAATCAACTTTTTTCTTTGGTTTATTCCAGTTTTAAGCAAAATAATCACAAGCCTTTTTGCTTTATAAATACGCACATCTTAAATGATTCTAACTTTGTTGCTCCGGAAATTTCTAACGAAATTTCCGGAGCAACAAAAAAACAACAATATTGAAATTGTTGTTTCTCTGTTTAAAGTTAATTTTTGATACTTTAAACTTTCTAATTAGCAATAATTTATAATTTAAGCTTTTATTATATCCTCATTGTTTGATTACTTTGGGTAGGTGTTGTTCCATCTATATCATCTAATCCAGCATCTTCTGTAAATCCTTTAATAATTTGTAGCACTCCTACTGCTCCAAATAATAATACTGCTCCTACAACATAAATGGTTGCACTTTTCTTTATATCTGCTTTTTCACTTGGTGCTGCTGATATGTATTTAATAGCAAGCCATATTAACATTACAACTGCAATTGCTGTTCCTATAATTTGTATTATTCCTATAATTTGATTTGACATACTAGTTACAGAACCAGCTGCTTCTCCTTCTGTTGTTGGATTGACCCAGTCTAAACTAGCACATAATGAAATTGTACTAAGGGATGTAATTATTACTAATACTGCTATACTTACTATTAGTTTTAAACTTTTTCTCATTTTCTCTCTCCCCTTTCTTAAAATCTATTAATAATATTATTTATTTGCTACTACTATAATTGAATTTTCTTTGCTTTGTGCAGGAGTTGTACTATCTAATCCGGCATCTGTTGTAAATCCTTTAATAATTTGTAGCACTCCTACTGCTCCAAATAATAATACTGCTCCTACAACATAAATGGTTGCACTTTTCTTTATATCTGCTTTTTCACTTGGTGCTGCTGATATGTATTTAATAGCAAGCCATATTAACATTACAACTGCAATTGCTGTTCCTATAATTTGTATTATTCCTATAATTTGATTTGACAGATTAGTTACTGCCAAACCAGCTCCTTGACTTGTATCAACATCTCCGGTAAACCCACCTGGGTCTACACAAAGGGAAATTGTGCATAAAGAAATAATTGTTATTAATAATAGTAGTGATATTATTATTTTTATACTTTTACTATTCATAATTTTCTCCTCCTTTTACTACTTACTCCAATTATACATCATTTTTTTATTCTTTGCAACAAATTTTAACAAGTTTTTGTTTTGTCTCTAAAAAAAGTAAAATCCAACCAGGTTTTAGGTGAATTTTACTCTTTTAAAATTTATAACTATTTTTAAGTACATATGTACTTATTATATTATTTATATCATAATTTAAAACATTTATAAAATATAGCATTATAATTCGGGTTTGTATTTTTTTATTTTCTTTTTTACTTTTTTTAAATTTGTTTCCATATACTGCATAGTATAATATTTTGCAATTAGTTCATCTAATTCAACACTAATGCGATATGTTTCGTTATAATCATTTCCTTCTAATATGCTTTTATTTAGTTTTTCTCTTAATTCGCATATTTGTTCATTTATCATACTATCACCCCTTTGTTTCCATTTTTTCTTTTGTATTAATATAAAAATACCATAATTTTACAGCAAGGTCAATAATTTTTCTCCTTTTTTCTCATTTTTCGTGTGCCATTTTTGCTTATTTTTCAAGGTTTGCATTTATTTTTCTCTGGCGATATTCTTTTTTCGACAGCAATATATTAAATACGACAAAAAGTGCTAAAGACAAAATTTGTGATATTTTTATATTATATAACATTAAACTATCTGTTCTGAGTTCTTCTATAAAAAATCTTACTAGTGAATATAAAATTAAATACAAGCATGTCGTTTTTCCATTAAAGTTGTTTTTTGAATTTACTCGTATTAGTACAAAGAAAATTAAAAGGTCAGCTATAGATTCATACAAAAAAGTTGGATGAACTTCCTTATATATTCCATTTTCTATAATTCCCATTCTCCAAGGTAATTTTGTTTCTGTTCCATATGCTTCTACATTTATAAAATTTCCCCATCTTCCTATGGCTTGTCCTAATGCTAAATATGGAACAATATAATCTAACAGCAAAAGAAAATTTATATTTCTTTTTTTGCAAAAGAAATAACAAGTAAGTGCTCCACCTATAATTCCTCCATAAATTGCAAGCCCTCCATCTTGTATATAAAAAATTTTCCACGGATTTTTAAAATAGTAATCGCCTCTAAATAAGCAATAATATATTCTAGCACATATTAGAGAAATAGGAATTAGGTATAGCATTAAATCTACCAAAGTTTCAAATTTTATTTCCATTTTATTTCTTTTTTTATAAAGAAATAAAAGAGCTATTATAAGAGCAAAAACTATAAAAATGGCATACCAATGTATGCCTATACTGCCTATAGAAAAGGCTATTCTATTTAAATTTATTTCAATTCCAATTTCAGGGAAAGTGATGGTTTGCATTAAAATTAGCATTCCTTTCTCTAGCAAATTCTATATAAAATTTACATAACACATGTAATCATATTGTAATTTTGTTTTTAAGCTAATGTAATTATTTATACTTTGGGTTTTACAATAGATAATACTTCTTTTTCTTCTAAAAGATATTGTTTTAGCACATCTTCTACACAATCTTTAGAAACCGCTTCATATTGTTCTAAATATCCAAAACTGTTAATACCTTTAAAGTAATCTGCTAAAAACATACGTGCAATATCTCCAACATCATTATATTCTTTTACATAGTTTCCATAAATTGTTTTTTTCACTCTCTGAAATTCTTCTTCTGAAATTCCATTCGTTTTGTATTTTTCTACTTGTTTTTTCCACTCTTTCTCTACTTCTTCTGGATTATTAGATTGTCCTGTAATCATAATATAAGCATAACTTTTTGAAAAATCAAATGATAAATCTGGTTCTGAGAGAAGTAGTCCTTTTTCATATAGTTTTTGGTATAATTCAGAACTTTTCCCTATTAAAATATTTAATAAAATTTCTATAGCTATATGTTTTATTATTTTTCTTTCTTCTGTTTGTTCTGCTTCTTCTGGCATTTTGTACCCAATTACAAAAAGTGGTATGCTTACCTCCATATTTTCTGTAATTACTTTTTGGTTAATCTCTTCTGGCTCAGTTGGGTATATTCTTTTTATTTCACTTTGACTTTCTTTTTTTAAAAGTCTTTTCTTTATTTCTTGCACTATTTTTTCAGGTTCAAAATCTCCACATAATACCATTACCATATTTGATGGATGGTAAAAAGTAGAGTAGCATTTATAAAGCAATTCTTTATTAATTTTGCTAATAGTATCAATTGTTCCTGTTATATCAATTCGAATTGGATTTTTTTTATACATAGCTTGTAATGCATTTAAATATACTTTCCATGATGGATAATCATCATACATCATAATTTCTTGTCCAATAATGCCTTGTTCTTTTTGCACATTTTCATCTGTAAAATAAGGGTGTTGTACATAGTCCATTAATTCGTCTAATGCTTCATAAAAATTATCTGTACATTCAAATAAATATGCTGTATGGTCATTTGTAGTGTATGCGTTTGCATTTACACCTAGAGCTGTTAGAGTATCTAAACTATTTGTTCCATCTGGTTGTTCAAACATTTTATGTTCTAAGAAATGAGCAATTCCATTAGGAACTTTGGTTATTTCTTTTTCTCCTGGTACAATAAATTCATTATCTACTGACCCGTAATTTGTTCCCCATATAACATATTTTTTTTGTGTTTCCTTTTTAGGAATTACCATAACAGTTAGCCCATTTTCTAATTTATCTATATATACTTTCTCTTTAACACTTAAATTTTCTACAATTTGCATTTTAGTTTTACGCTAGTAAATACTAGCAACCCCCTTCCTTGTTTATATTAGTTTCTTAAAAAATAAATTGAGTTCATAATAGTTTTATTGGCTATTTCTTCTACTTGTGCTTTATTCACTTTTTGTATTTTTTCTTCATACTCTTCAAAACTAATATTATAACCAGATAACTCTTGACCTAAGTAATAAATAACGGAAGCATCTTGTTCTTCTTGTACTGTTTTTATAGAAGATATAATGTATTTTTTGGCACTTTGTAATTCTTCTTCAGAAAATTTTCCTTGTTTCATGTCTTCTAACTGTTCTTTTATAATTTGTAATGCTTTTTCATAATTTGGTATGTCTATTCCACATCTAATAAAAACATTATTTTTTTGCCTGATATAACTAGAGCGTGTGCTATAAGCTAAATTTGCTTTTTCTCTTACATTTTGGAATAATTTTGAATTAGCACTGTCTCCTAAGATTGTATTGTATATGGAAATGGCAAATCTAGAGTCTGCTTTGTTTTCTAATACATCCATTCCAATAACTAATTTTCCTTGTGTTACATCTCTTTTTTCTTCTTGTATATTTACTTTTTGTGCTTTCTGTTTTATTGCTGTTTGCTCATTGTTTACGATATATTCTGCAGTTCTTTCCTGCAGATTTTTAAATTGTTCATTTTGTGAAATGATTTCTCTTACTTCTGCTATTTCAAAGTCTCCAGATATAAATATGTCAATTTTAGATGTTTGAATTAGTTTTGAATATTGCTCGTATAAATTATTTGCATCGATTTTATCTAATTCTTCTACATATCCATATTTATAAATTCCATATGGTTCTTCTGGGTACATGATTTCTATACAGCGATTTAATGCATATTGATCTTTATTGTCTATTTTGCTTTCTATTATTTGTTTTAAATTTTGCTTTTCACCATTTACATATTCTTCTTTAAATGCTCCATTTTCTATCATTGGCAAAAAAGCTACTTCAAAAAGTATTTGTATACTTTTTTGCAAAATGTTTTCTTTTTCTGGCAAAAAATTATCATTAATTGTTTCTATATATAGTTTAATTATTTGGTTATCTCCCATTTTTTCAACACCAACATCAAAGCTGGCTCCATACATGTTTTCTAGTTCTTTACTAATTTCCTCTTGATTTGCATGTTTTTGTGTTCCTCTACGTAAAACTGCTGGTATTAAAGCATTTTGAGTAACAGTTTCTTTTTTTAGAGGAGTAGTTATAAAAATAGCTCCTATGTTTGTTTTAAACTGTTTTGTTTTTACATAATGTACTTTAATTCCAGATTTTAATTCTTCTATTTTTTGTTCCATGTTCTTTCCTCCCAAATTCGTTTATTAGTATTATGTGTATCTACTATTCTTTTATACAATGTAAATTGGCATATATATGTATTTATGCTTATATCCATTCTTTATATTTTTTGATATATATTTTTTTTGCAAAGCTTGCTACTATACAATATAAGATGGTTACTGCAAATATCATTAATATATGCTGTCCCGCTATTGGGACTAGTCCTATTGCATTTCCTAAAGGAGTAAATGGCACTAAAATTCCTAATATAATTAATAAGCTTGATGATATATATACAGCCTTGTTTGCATTACTTTCTATAAATGGTGTTTTGGCCGTTCTTATAATATGCATTCCTATTAAGTTAGAAACAATACTATATGTAAACCATATTGTTTGGAAGTGTGAAACATCTCTTACCATAAATACGAACCATAATGATATAAATACAATTAAGTCAAAGAGCGAACTTACTGGTCCCATAAATAGCATAAATCTTTTTAAGCTTTTCATGTCTAATTTTTTTGGTTTTTCCAAAAGTTCTTTGTCTACATTGTCAAATGGTATTGTCATTTGTCCAAAATCATATAACAATCCTTCTACTAATAGCTGTATTGGTGTTTCTGGCAAAAAAGGCAAACAAGCACTTGCTATAATTACTGATACAACCTCTCCAAAATTGAAACTTGTTGCCATTTTTATATATTTCATTAAATTTACAAATGTACGTCTTCCGTTCTGTTACTCCATCTAATAATACATTTAAATCTTTTTCTAACAAAATAATATCTGCTGATTCTTTGGCAATGTCAACGGCAGTATCTACAGATACTCCAACGTCTGAATTAGTTAGTGATGGACTATCGTTAATTCCATCTCCCATATATCCTACAATATTTCCTGCTTGTTTTAGTACTCTTACTATTCTTGCCTTCTGTATAGGAGAAAGTTTTGCAAATATATTTGTTTTTTTAACTAGTCTTAATAATGCTATGTCTGAAATTTTGTCTATTTTGCTTCCTAAAATGATATTTTTAGAATTTATTCCAACTTTGTTACATACACATCTTGTAACTTCTGCATTATCTCCAGTAAGTACTATAACTCTTATTCCTGCATTATTTAATTTTTCTATTGATTCTTTTGCGCTTTCTTTTGGTGGATCTAAAAATCCTATAAATCCTATTAGAGTCATATTCTTTTCATCTGAAATATTAAATTTTTCTATGTTTTCAATATCATTTTTTTTGCACACAGCTACTACTCTTAAGCCTTCTTCATTTAAATTTTTAGTTATTTTTTCTATGTTTGTTTTTATTTCTCTTGTAATTTGGCTTACTTTCCCTTTATATTCCACCATTGTACAAATATTTAAAATTTCTTCAACTGCGCCTTTAGTAATTAATTGTTTTTTTGTTCCGTCTGTTACAACCACTGATAGTCTTCTACGAGAAAAGTCAAAAGGAATTTCGTCTATTTTTTTATATTCTCCGGTTATGCTTTTCATATCATTTTCTAATGCTCTTTTTATAACAGCTTCATCAATACTTCCTTTTAATCCTGTTTGAAAATATGAATTTAAAAATGCTTGTTTTAATACACTTATATCTTCTTCGCCATTTATATCTAAATATTTTTCTAGAACAATTCTATCTTCTGTTAATGTTCCTGTTTTATCTGTGCAGAGTATGTTCATGGCTCCAAAATTTTGTATAGAATCTAATTTTTTTACTATAGTTTTCTTTTTAGACATCCTAACTGCACCTTTAGATAGGCTTGATGATAGGATAACTGGTAATAACAGTGGTGTTATGCATATAGCTATTGCAACAGCAAAGGTAAATGCCAATACAATATCATGCTTTTGTACATTTATTATAAACACTAGTGGTATCATAATTAACATGAATCTTATTAATAATTTACTGATGTTTTCAATTCCCTTTTGGAATGCTGTTTTTTCTTTTCCAGAACTTATTGTATAAGCAATTTTGCCAAAATATGTGAAGTCTCCAGTTTTTATAACAACTCCTTTTGCAGAGCCTGATATAACATTTGTACCCATAAAGCATATATTATCTAGTTCTGCAATATTGTCTAATTCGTTTTCAGTGTTTTCTAGCTCTACAGTCTTTTTTACGCTGTCTGACTCTCCTGTTAATGAAGATTGGCCCACATATAAATCTTTACATTCAATTATTCTCAAATCGGCAGGTATCATACTTCCTGCTGATAATAAGACAATATCTCCAACTGTTACATTTTTTACAGGTATTTCTATTTCATTGCCATTTCTTATTACTAATGCTGTTGTTGCAACCATTTCTTTTAGTTTTTCTGCTGCTTTGTTTGATCTGTATGATTCGAAAAAGTCTAATAAAGTACTTGCTACAACTAAAATTGCTATAACAATAATATTGGCATAGCTTGGCTGTTCAGCCAAGTAAATGTCTGTATAAATCAAAATAATTGAAATTCCTATTAGTATACAGTTAAATGGAGTAAGCAGACTTTCTAGAAAGTAATGGTACCATTTTTTTGGTTTAGCTCGTTTAATTTCATTTAGCCCTAAATTGCGTATATTTTCTTCTGCTTTTTCGGTTGATAATCCTCTTTCATTAATTTTATATTTTTTCATAAATTCATCTTTAGGCATTTTACTATCATTACCATACATTTTATATACATCAACATCTTCTTTTAAATTATGCATAACTATTATCTCCTATAAATTATACTTAATTTGTTCTTTATAAATTAAAACATAAATAGCAATTTAAATCAATGGATTTTTTATTTTTATTTAATATAAAGCAAGATTATACTCTTGCTTAACATGAATTTATCTGCTCGCTACAATTGGAAATAAATGTAAGCTGTTCTGATAAGTCTATATTAAATATTATAAAGTAGATGTTTTTATTTCAATGTTCAATTTTCTTATTAAACTGGTTTTTATACCATTTATTTAGTTGCCTTCTGTTTTTAAAAATATATATTTTATTTCTGTCAATTTGATTTATTGTTTTAATTATTCCGCTCCTTTTGTTTTTTCTCCAATTTACTACCCACCAAAAAAAATCCCAGTCTAATTGTTCTTTGCAACCTGGAATTTCTTCTTTCTCTTTTCCTCTATTTTTTATAAATCTTTTTATTACACTAATTGTGCTAGCAAATGATGAATAATCTAAGAAAATAATAAAATCAGATTTTTCGAAGCGTTGTAATAATGTGGAATTATATGTTCCATCTATAATCCACTTGTCTTCTTCTATTTTTTCTAGAATTATTTTATCTCGTTCTTTTTTATCTCTAGCTTTCCAGTTAGCAAAGTAGTTTATTCCGTCAAGATGGTATACAGGTAAATTAAGTTCTTTTCCTAAATTATTTGCAAGTGTTGTTTTCCCTGTTCCACTACAACCTATTATACATATTTTGTTCATGTGAGCCTCCAAAACTTACTCTCTAATTATAAATCATTAATTGTCATGTCTTTAGTTCCAATATATACATCTCTATTTCCATCTAAAGTATGTAATTTTATTATTGTATAGTTTTCATAATGATATTCTATACTTCCACCATCATCATAAGAAATAGCATCTGGAAAATCTTTATTAGCCTTTGCTATGATTTCTTCCATTGTTATTTTATTTTCTAATAATGCTTCTCTTAAAGTATATTCTTGTTCATCTATTACAATATTTACACTTCCTTCATAAGCATATATAGTGTAATTGTATTTATTTGTTTCTGATTTATCTAGTATTGCATAAATTCTATTGTAACTATCTGTTTGTTGCCTCTCTTTAAAAATAATTTCAAAGTTATCGGCTGATTTTAATTCAATTTTGATTGCATTTATTTGTGCAGGATAACTTTCCATTACAATTCCGTCATAAGTTATTTTTACATTAGTTCCTATTTCATAAAGTGCATCATTATTTTTGCCTAAACCAATACTAATTTTATCTGCTGATTTTCGTATTTCTTCATTTTCATTTGGTTCTACTATAATATATTTTGATGTGGATTCGATTACTTTTCCAAAAAATGAATATTCTTCCTTTCCCATTTCTTCTTCAAATCTTTCTTCATATTCTTTCATTTCTTCTTCAAAGTCATTGTATTCCATAAACCAAGTGCCTATCTTTATATCGTCATATCCTGCTAATGTATGGAAATCTATTATTTTATAGCCTAGTCCGAAATATTCTATTGTACCTCCATCGTTTATCATTCCTGCTGGATTTTGAATACAAAAAATAGGCTTTTCTTGTTTCTGAATTCTGTTATAATCTACTGTAAAAAATACAATTCCTAAAATAATTATTATTCCTAAAATAACTACAATTGCTTTTAAAAGCTTTTTCATAAATATTACCTCCCCATTTATAATATCTTCATGTATTATCTATTATAGCAAGAGTGTTGAAAAATTAAAATAGTTTTAGTAGACATTTTTTATGGTAAATTATAATTTTCTTAATCCTATTAGTGCCCATTTCAGTATTATGAGCTTTATCTATATTAGATAATAATATTTTTTATTCATTTATTATCAACTCCATAAATTGTTACTTTGACAATTTAATTTATTTCAAAATAATAATTCAATATATAATTCATTTTTTAGGTATTTAGCTGTGATTATTCCTCCATTTAATTCAACTAATTGTTTTGCTATTGCAAGTCCTAATCCAGAATATTTTTTCATATTTTCTAAAGTATAATATCTGTCAAAAATTCTTTTTACAGTTGTTACGTCTAATTTGCTGGCTTTGTTTGAAAAAGATATTTTTCCATTTTCACTTAATATAATATTGCAATTGCTATCACTATATTTAATAATATTTGATATTAAATTTTCAAAAATTCTAATTACCATATCTTTATCTATATTTCTGTATATCTTTTTTTCACATATATTAATATTTGGAACTATATTTTTTATTTTAAATGAATTATAATAACTTGCTATTGTTTCTTCTAAAATATTATTTATGCAACAGTTTTCTTTATTTATTTTTCTCTCTGTGTCTACGCCTATTGATAAATCTCTTAGCTGTTCTGTAAGAGATGTTAATTCTTTTGCCTTATTTTTTATAATGTCTACACATTCTTTTTGTTTTTCACTTAAGGTTTCTTCTTCAAGCGTTTCGACATAACAATTGATTGCTGTAAATGGTGTTCTTAAATCATGTGAAATGTCAGTCATTAATCTTTTTAACTTTTGATTTCCACTTTCATATTGTAATTTTTGATTTCGTAATTCCTTAAATTCTTTATTTAGGCTATTTGTTAATTTTTTTATATCTTTATCATTTGAAGTTATTGTAATAACATTATTAGTATCAGAATTTAATATATATTTATATATGCTTTCTATTTCTTTGATTGATTTTTTCATAACATATATTTTTATTACAGTTCCTATACAAATACAAAATAGTGCTATTGTAATCATTAATAAACTAATATTCAATTTTTTCTCCTACTTTAATTCTTTTTTTGAGAACAAGTATAAACCACTCATATTAATAACACTAATTACAATAAGAGAATATATTGGCATTTGATGTAATTGTTTTATATTTTCTTCAATTTCTTCTTTCGTGTATAGTTGTTCTCTTATTTCATTAGAATCCGTTAATTTTGAATTTTTTATTAGGTTTGCTTGTCCTTGTGGTAATAATAGATATATTGTTTTAGCAAAATTTACTATATCATCTCCTGGATAATTAGGATTTGGTTCTTGATTTACAATAGTTCGGACGCCATTATCCCAATTTGAACTTGTTATGTATTTGGGTTGATTTGCAGTTTCTCCTATAAGCATTTCTGAAACAAACATAATAACAAATATAACTACACTCATAACTACAGATATTGTTATCTCTGAACAAAGCATTGATATTAAGTTAAAAATAGAACAATATGTAATGATAATTAATACTGCATTTAATATAATAATTGATAATTGTGATATTTGCATTTGTAGTGGTTCATATATTTTGCTTCCAATAAAAAACATTATTGCAATATAAATAAATTCACAAAATACTGATACTACTATACTAATTATTAAATTTGATATGTATATTGAAGTTCTATTATGCCCAACTATTATTTTATTTCTAATAATTCCCTCCGAATGTTCTTTTCCAACAAATACACTAACAAATATTGCAATTAAAAGCCCAATATATACAATATAATCATATAAAAATTTATCTAATGGCTCATTGTGTGTTGTAGTCAATATTCTAATTCCTGCTACAAAAATTGTTACAACAATAAACAACCAAAACATAATTTCTTTTTTTAATCTAAAAAAACCTGCTCTTAATAATTTAATCATTATCAGCACCTCCAATCAAATTTAGATAATAACTTTCTAATGTTTCTCCTTTTTCTTGAAAATCATTAACAATGCAGTTTCTTTTTGAAAGTGCAGATACAATTTCTGTAACATTAACTTTTTCATATATATCAATTATTTCATCTGAAATAATTTTATATGCTATCTGTGTTTCTTCTAAATATTTAACACATTCCTTTATGTTGTTTACTTTTAGTTGTGTTCTTTTTTTTAAGTTCGTTTCCAATTCTTTTTTACTAATTTCCTTTACAATTCTACCTCTATCCATAAAACCATAGTAAGTTGCAATTTTAAATAATTCATCCAAATAATGACTAGATATTAGAAATGTGATTCCATTTTCTTTATTTAACTTCAAAATCAATTCTCTTATTTCTATAATTCCTTCTGGATCTAGACCATTTATAGGTTCATCTAAAAGAATAAAGTCTGGTTTTCCTACTAATGCAATTGCAATTCCTAAACGTTGTTTCATTCCTAAAGAAAAGTATTTTGCTTTTTTATTTTTTGTGTTCTCAAGTTTAACAATTTTTAATATTTCATATATACTTTCTTCATCTGGAATACCTACAATTTTATATTGTTCTTTTAAATTTTCCTCTGCTGTCATATTAAGACAAATTGAAGGGTTTTCTATAATCGCTCCCATTCTTACTCTATTTCTTTCAATTTCTTTATTTTTATTTGAAATTCCATAAATTGAGTATGTTCCGAATAGTAGGCTTTTGTAAATCACAAATTACCCTAATTAAAGTTGTTTTTCCTGCTCCATTTTTTCCTACAAGTCCATATATTGAACCTTTTTCAATCTGCATATTCAAATTGCTTATTGCTTTAAACCTTCCATATCTTTTTTCAAGATTATTGGTTTCTAATACATATTCCATAAAATTATTCTCCTTTCTATTTCATTATAATAAGAAATAGTAAAGAAAACGGTTAAGAAAAAGTAAAGTTTTAGTAAAGTTTTTTATTCTTTTATTTTAAATCCTATTCCCCATACAGCTTCAAGATATTCTACTTGTGTAATTTTCCTTATTTTTTTTCTTATATTGCTTACATGAACCTTTAAAGAACTTTCATCACAACTTTCTAAATTTATACTTATTAAATCTAATAATCTTGTTTTCGTAACTACTTTACTTGGATTTAATAATAACTCTCTCATTATTGTATATTCTGTTCTAGTTAATGTGATTTTACTCGTTTGAATTTTCATAGTCTTATTATCTTCTAATAATTCTATATCCTTATATTTTAAATTTTTATTTTTATTACTACTTATTCTTAATTGCACTTGTATTCTAGCTAAAAGTTCCATTTTTTCAAAAGGTTTTGTAATATAATCATTCGCACCATCTAATAATACTTTAACTTTATCAGCTGAAGATGTTTTAGCACTAATGACTATTATAGGAACGGTCTTATTTACTTTCCTTACTATATATTCTCCATTTATACCAGGTAGCATTAAATCTAAAAGTATTAGATCTATATTGTCATTCTCTATTATAGAAATAGCTTCTGTACCAGAATAAGCACTTATTACAATGTAGTGTTCTTTTTTAAGAATGTCCTCAATAATTTTATGAATTGTATTATCATCTTCTACCACTAATATTTTTTTCATTTATTTCTCCTAAATTATTTATATAATACTTATACTCAACAATAATATGCTATAATATGTTTCATATTATAGCATATTATTGCAAGTAATTTTCACCAATTGCCTGCCCCGCCTCTTGTAAGTTGTAGGGCTAGTAATCATAAGTTCTAGACCTTGTCTTTGTTATTTTTTAGTAAATAAATAGATAAACAACTTATCCCTATTCCTAGCATAATAATAGCATTATTCATATCAATTTGTTTTAATATAGAAGTAACTACAATACAAATACCCATTGCAAGACTAACTCCAATTAAAGTAATATTGATAATGTCTTCTACCTTGCTATGTTCTGGTTTGGCTTGTGCATTTAATAGTTCTTCTACAGAAACACCTAAAATTTCTGCTAACTTTGGAATAGAATTAACATCAGGGCAAGATAAATTTCTTTCCCATTTTGATACTGCTTTGTCAGTAACATTCATTTTTTCTGCTAAATCATTTTGTGTCATATTTTTTTCTTTTCTTAAAGAACTAATTATTTCTCCAAGAGTTTTGTTTGCCATATAAAATCCCTCCTTTAATTGTTAATTCTATATTATTACAGATATTTCACAAACTCAACCGACAGTTAGTTTACATTACTAAACCTTTAGTTTAGTTTTTGCTTATTACACAGTTTAGTAGACAAGTGCCTCACGACACTAGCCCCTATTCAGAACCGTACGTGCAGTTTTCCCGCATACGGCTC
>CALXJM010000005.1 GCA_944388625.1 uncultured Clostridia bacterium | reverse complement strand
TTAGCACAAGGAAGCGCTGTAAGAGATACACTTCATGCAAAAAGAATTGTAATTGGAACAGAAAGTAAAGAAGCGGAGAAAACATTAATGGAAATATATAAACCATTTAATTTACCAATTGTATCAGTTAACAGAAGAAGTGCAGAAATGATAAAGTATGCCTCTAATGATTTTTTAGCATTAAAAATATCTTATATGAACGATATTGCTAATCTTTGCGAATTAGTAGGAGCAGATATTGAAGATGTTGCTAAGGGAATGTCTTATGATCCTAGAATTGGAGAAAAATTCTTAAATGCTGGAATTGGCTATGGAGGAAGTTGCTTTCCTAAAGATACAAAAGCTTTAAAATATTTAGCAAAACAACATGGATATAGGCTAAGAACTGTAGAAGCTGCTGTTGATGTAAATGCAGATCAAAAAACAATTTTATTTAAAAAAGCATGTAATAGATTGATTACATTTAATGGATTAAAAGTAGCAGTATTAGGATTAACATTTAAACCAGGAACAGATGACTTAAGAGAAGCACCTTCATTAGATAATGTAGAGTTATTACTAAACCAGGGAGCAGATATTTATGCTTATGATCCAGTTGGCATGGAGAATTTTAAAAAGAAATATCCAACACAAATTCATTATGTTGAAAACCCAGCAGAAGCTTTAAACAAGGCTAATGTTTGCTTTATATTTACAGAATGGCAAGAAATTAAAAATATAAAACCAGAAACTTATAAAAAATTAATGAAAACGGCATTGCTATATGATGGAAGAAATATATATGATAAAAATGAAATGAGGCAAGCAGGAATTGAATATTATTCTATTGGGAGGTAAAGCATGATAAATATAAATTGTGCAAAACAAGTTTTTCTAGATTATGTAAAGAATTATGATGCTAGTGATTCAAAAATCGCTTTAAAAATAGGCCATATTTTAAGAGTAATGGACTTAAGCAAAATGTTTGCTATAAACTTAGAATGGGGAAAAGAAGATATAGAAATAGCTACATTGATAGGATTATTACATGATATTGGTAGATTTGAACAAATTAAAGTTTATCACACTTTTACAGATAGTGAAAGCATAGATCATGCAAATTATGGATGTGAGCAATTATTTGAAAAAGGACTAATTCGAAAATTTATAGAAGAAGATACATATGACAAAATTATCGAAAGAGCAATTTATAATCATAATAAATTAAAAATAGAAGAAGGGCTAGATGAAAAAACTCTAAAACATGCTAAATTGATTAGAGATGCAGATAAAACTGATATTTTTGAAACTAGCTTATTTTCAAAACAAGAAGATATATTTAATAGAAAGCATGAACCTAATGGAACTATTAATCCACTGGCTATAAAAAGTTTTATGAATGGAGAAACAGTAAAATATGCAGATAGTTTAAATACATATGATAGCCTAATAGGTAAATTATCTTTTATTTATGACTATAATTATAAAGTATCATTGCAATATATAAAAGAAAAAGATTATTTGAATAAAATTGTATCACGATTTTATGAAACATATGAACCTAAAAAAAGAGAAACAAAAGAACAAATAGAATCAATATTAAAGATTGCAAACGAATATATTGAAAAAAATACAATTACTTAGAGATTATGCTATAATACTGCAAATAGAATATCTCCTTATTTATTATAATAAAACAAATGGAAAGGTGATATAATGAAATTGAATATTGTTATGTGTGAACCAGAAATTCCACAAAATACTGGGAATATTGCAAGAACTTGTGCTGCAACCGGAAGCAAATTGCATTTAATCCATCCGCTAGGATTTGATATAAGTGATAAATATTTAAAGAGAGCAGGATTAGATTATTGGGATAAGTTGGAAATAGAGGAACATAAGTCTTTAGATAAATTCTTAGAAAAATATAAGCCTGAGAAATATAACATGTTTTTTGCAACAACCAAAGGACAACAGTGCTATGCTGATGTGGATTATTCAACATTGAACGAAGTATTTGTATTATTCGGAAAAGAAACTAAAGGATTACCCGAAGATTTACTAAAAAAATACATAGAAAAAACAATTCGAATTCCAATGAGAGAATCTTTACGTTCTTTAAACTTAGCAAATTCTGTTTCTATTGTAATTTATGAAATTCTAAGACAGAAAAAATTTGAAGGATTAGAAGAAATTAGTCAATATTTCAAGCAAAGAAATATAGCTAATATAGATAAAAAGGAATATAGTTATTAAAATGAAAGAACTAAATCAATGTGTCTTATGTCCAAATTATTGTAAGGTAAATCGTATTAAAGGTCAAAAAGGGAAGTGTAAATCTGGTGCAGATATAGAAATTGCACTATGTACGGCACATAGTTATGAAGAACCTTGTATAAGTGGAACCAATGGTTCTGGAGCTGTATTTTTTACAAATTGTAATATGCATTGTGTGTATTGCCAAAATTATAAAATCAGCCAACTAGGTAAAGGAAAAATTATAAATATAGAAGAATTAGCTACTTGCTTTTTACAATTACAAAACCAAGGAGTACATAATATTAATCTAGTTACTCCAACTCCGCATATAATACAAATAAAGAAAGCAATAGAAATTGCTAAAAATAATGGCTTAATATTACCAATTATTTATAACTCGGGTGGTTACGAAACAGTAGAAACTATTCAAAGATTAAAAGGATACATAGATGTTTATTTGCCAGATTTAAAATATGCAGAAAACGAGTTAGGTGAAAAGTATTCTGGTGTAAAAAATTATTTTTTTTATGCAACACAATCTATTTTAGAAATGCAAAAACAAGTAGGAGCTCCAATATTAAATGCTCAAGGCTTAATACAAAAGGGATTAATTGTTAGGCATTTAGTAATACCAGGACATGTAGAAAATACAAAAAAAGTGTTACTATGGATGAAGGAAAACTTATTACCAGAAGTATTTATTAGCATTATGGCGCAATATTTTCCATGTTATAAAGCAAAAACGCAAGAAAGTTTGAATAGAAAAATTACATCTAGGGAATATAAAAAAATAGAAGAATATATTTATAATTTAAATTTTTTAAATGGTTACATACAAGAACCAGAAGATGATGAAGAAAAATATGTTCCACAATTTTAAAAAATTGTGAAAAAAAGTATTGCATTCTAAAAATAGTAGTGGTATAATGCAAAAAAACGATGAAAGGAAGAGGGTAAATATGAAAAAAACTTTAACCGTTTTAGGAATAATTTTATTAGCATTAACGGTATTAACAACAGTTGCAAATGCTGCAACAACAGAAGAATTAGTTAGCTTTTTAAGCCAAGCACATGAAATTGCAGGAGAAACAAAACAAATTACTGCTGCACAAAAAGTAGAAGTAGAACGTTTCTTAAGTGAGTATCCTGTAACAGAAGAGCAAGCTGATCAAGTAATTGCAAAAATCAAAGAAGGAATTGCAATTATGGATGCAGCTGGAACAGCTGATTTAGATAAATTAAGTTCTAGCGAAAAAAGTTCACTTACAGCTTTAGCAAATGAAGTTGGAGATATATTAGATGTAAAATTAGTAGTTGACTCTTCAACAAAATCAGTTGCTATCTACGATAAAGATGGAAAACAACTTTCTTCTGTACCTTATGGAAACACAGATACATTAGTAAATACAGGAGCAAATTACACTGTTTATATAGTTGCTTCTGTACTAGCAATATTTGCCGTTGCTACAATTATTATTGCTAATAAAAAAAGAACAGTAAATGCATAACAAACATATACAATGTATAAAAGCAACTATTATTACCATAATAGTTGCTTTTATATTTGCAGGTATTGTATGCCTGATTATGCAAATAGCCTTTGGGCAAACCATATGGGGGGCTATTAGCTTAATGAATCGAATTAGTTTAGATGTATCTGGTAAACAAGAAATTGAAACAGTTTATAATCCAGATAAAAAAAGATTAGAAAATTATCCAGAATATGGAACAAAGTATGCAACTATCCAAATTGAAAGCATTAATGTAGATCTACCAGTTTATTTTGGCGATACATTAGAAATTTTAAAATATGGAATTGGTCATTCTGCCGGAAGTTATTTCCCAGGAGAAGGTGGCTCTATAGTCTATATGGGGCATAACAATGTGAGAACATTTCGAAGATTAGGAGAAGTAAAACAAGGTGATATTATAAAAGTAATAACTAGCTACGGAGAATATAATTATGAAGTATATGATACTAAAATTATTGGAAAAACAGAAAAAGATAAGCTACCAATTCAAAAGGAAAGAGAAATATTAATGGTATATACTTGCTATCCTTTTACAAGTTATGGAAATGCACCAAGTAGATGTGTAGTGTATGCAGAAAGAGTAGATTAAAAAGAAAAAGAGGAGAAAAAATGAAAAAAATAGTTACATATGGTATATCATTTATTTTAATGATTTCTATTCTTGCCAATATCGGATTGGGAATACTAAAAAATACTATCTTGAAAAAAGAGTATATAATGCAAAAAATGGAAGAAAACAATTATTATGAAAATGTAAAAGAAAACATTCAATCTGGTTTTGAAAATTATATACAACAATCTGGCTTACCAGAAGAAGTAATTGAAGAATTGTTCACTGTAGAAGATATAAAACAGGACACAGAAATTATGTTAAATAACATTTATACAAATGAAAACACAGTCATAGATGTGGAGAAGATTAAAACAAAATTAAGAGAAAAAATTTATGATGCATTAGCAGATGTAAGACTTATGGCAGACGATGAAAAATCAATTGAAGAATTTATTGAAATCATAGGAAGTACCTATCAAAATGAGATTGAACATTCTCAATGGCTAAGTATGCTCAATGGTCAAATATACGAAGTAAATGATAAATTAAATAAAGTACAAATATATATTTATGCATTGCCAATAATTTTACTTGTTTTAATATTTATCTGCAATATAAAAAATTTAGGAGAATTAATAAAACAAATTGGAATTTCTGTTTTAGGTGCTAGTATACTTATAATTATTGCAATTTTGATAGTAAGAATAAATGTAGATATAAAGAATATTCTAATATTAAATGAAGCGACTTCTATTGTAATACGAAATACGATTTATGAAATTTTAAACAATTTAACTGGAATTTCTATTGGTATGGGAATTGTAGCTGTTATATTATGTTATTTAGGTAATTTTGTAAAAATAAATAAAAAATAAGTTGCAAATTATATAAACAAACATGTATAATAATAAAGAAAATAAAATTATTATGGGGGAAAAATGGAAGAGCTAGATTTAAAAGAATTATTTGAAATTTTTTGGAATAAAAAAATACAAATACTATTAATTATTGCTATTTTCATCTGCATAGGGCTTGCTTATTCAATTGCTATAGTAAAACCAGAATATAAAACATATACTACACTTGTATTAGCTAAAATTAATGAAACTGAAAATGTAGATACATCTATTACAACAACTGATATTACATTAAACCAAAAATTAGTACCTACATATAGTGATTTGATTAAAAGTAAAAAAGTAATTAGGACTGTACTTAAAAATTTAAATATAGAAGCAGATGAAGAAAAACTTAAAAATAATATTACAGTTGAGGCTAGAAAAGATACAGAAATTATAGAAATTACTGTAATTGGAGATAAACCAGATGAAATTGTAAAAATAGCTAATGAAATTGCAGTTGTATTTGCAGAAGAGGTAGCTGAAATTTATAGTATTAGTAATGTACATGTAGTAGATGAAGCAGAAATCCCAGAAGAACCTTATAATATCAATTATATAAAAGACATTGCCATATTTGCATTTATTGGTATTATAGTTGCTTGTGTTTATGTACTAATAGCAAATATGTTAGATACAACTATAAAAGACGTAGAAAGTATTGAAAAGCATATAGGGGCCCCAGTATTGGTTTGTATTCCTGAATACGAGTCACCAAAAAAAGGAGGTAGAAAATAGATGAAAAAAGAAGTAATTGCGCAAAGAGATCCTAAATCTCCTATTTCTGAAATATTTAGAACCCTAAGAACAAATATTCAATTTATGAATACAAGCAAAGGACTAAAAACACTTTTAGTAACAAGCACTATGCCAGAAGAAGGGAAAAGTTGGGTAACTGCCAATTTGGCGGTAACTTTTGCACAAGCAGGAAAGCGAGTTGTGCTAATTGATGCAGATATGCGAAAAGGAAGGCAACATGCGGTTTTTGAAGTAAATAAAAAGCCAGGACTTTCTAATTATTTATCCAATATTGACGAATTTGGACGAGACAAAGAAGTTAATATCGTAAATTATATAAAGGAAACTGAAGTAGATAATTTGTTTTTAATTCCAGCAGGAGATGTTCCACCAAACCCATCAGAGCTATTAGTTTCAGAAAAAATGTTAAATATGATTGAAGAACTAAAAGAAGTATTTGATTTAATTATTTTTGATGCTACTCCAAGTTTATTAGTAACAGATGCTATAATTCTATCGCGTTTTGTAGATTCTACTATTATTGTAGCAGAACATAAAGTTACAAAAACAGAGAACTTAAGAAAAATAAAAACAGACATAGAAAACGTAGGAGGAAAAGTAGCAGGAATTATTGTAAATAAGGAAAAAATAAATTCAAAAAAATATAATGGGCAATATTATTATTATGGAGAAAAAACAACCAAAAATCAAAATAAACAGAGAGGAAGCTCATTAAAGAAAATATTTGCAGAAGATATAAAAGCGTTGAAACAATCTAGTAAACAAGAAAAAATAAATGAAGTAGAAAATTTAAAAAAAGAAGTTATAGAAAAATCAGAAAATACGGAAGAAAAAGTAATCTCTAGTAAAACAAATGAAGTAATTGCAGAAATTAATAAATATTTGGAAAACGAAAAGGCAAAGCTAAACGAAAATAAAGGAAATGATGGACAAAACTAATAGAAAGAAAATATACGAGGGAAAAACATGAAAATTGACATACATACACATGTACTTCCTAAAATAGATGATGGAGCAAGAAATATAGAAGAAACTTTTACTATAATTCAAGAAGCTTATAAAGCAGGATTTAAGCATATTTTTTGCACATCTCATTTTATAGAAAATGAATACGAAACTAGTATAGAAGATAGAGAAGCAATAATACAGATGATACAAAAAAAATTGAATGAAGATAACATAGATATAACATTACATTGCGGAAGTGAAATTTTTATTACTCCAAATCTAGACGAATTATTCAGAAAAGGTATAGTAGGTACTTTAGCTAATACAAGGTACTTATTAATGGAACTTCCATTAAATACAGAGATTAATTATTTAGAAAATATGTTATATAAATTAGCCTCTATGGACTTAATTCCAATTATTGCTCATCCAGAAAGATATACAATGGTTCAAAAAAAACCAGAAGTTTGCAAAAAAATGTTAGATTTAGGGGCACTACTACAAGGAAACTATGGAAGTCTAATTGGAAACTATGGCATTCATGCTAAAAAAACTTTATTAAAACTACTAAAAAGAAACCAAATTCATTTTTTGGGAAGTGATGTACATAGGGCAGGAAGCATTTATTTACAAATACAAAAAATTTTAGATAAACTAGAAAAGAAAATTGGAAAAGAAAAAGTAAGAGAAATTACAGAAGAAAATCCAGAAAAGATATTAAACAATGAAGATTTTTATAAAGAACTATAAAAATGATATTTTTATAATTAAGGAAAGGAAGATAATAAATGAGAAAATATTTTGGAACAGATGGAATCAGAAGGATTGCTAATTCAGACTTAACACCAGAATTGGTATATAGAGTTGCAAAGGCAGGGGCATATGTATTATCTAAGCATACTGACCATGTTCCAACTATCTTAATAGGAAGGGACACGAGGATATCTGGCACATTAATAGAAAGTGCCATGACATCTGGTTTTTTAAGCTATGGTGCAAACGTAAAATTATTAGGAGTATTGCCTACACCAGCTGTAGCTTATTTAACTAAAAAACTTAATGCAGATGCTAGTGTTGTTATTTCAGCATCTCATAACACATATGAATTTAATGGAGTAAAATATTTTAGCAATAAAGGAATGAAAATACCTGATGAAATTGAAGAAGAAATTGAAGAGGTTATGGATTCAGAAAAAATCGTGGAATTGATTGCTACTAAAGACAAAATAGGAGTAGCTGAGACACGCGAAGACTTAATAGATGAATATATATACTTTTTTAGAAAAACTTTTGATGAAATAATTGAAAAATATAATCGTGATGATTTTATAGTAGGAATTGATACTTCTAATGGAGCAACATATAAAGCAACCGAAAAGATTTTTACAGCTTTAGGAATTAATCATATTATAATTAATGATACACCAAATGGAATTAATATTAATGATAATTGCGGATCTACTCATCTAGAAAATCTACAAAAATTTGTAAAAGCTAATCATTTAAGCTTAGGAATTGCCTATGATGGAGATGGAGATAGATGCCTAGCAGTGGATGAAAATGGAAATGTTATAGACGGAGATGTAATTTTAGCAATAATATCAAATTACTTAAAAGAAAAAGGAAGATTAAAAAAAGATACTGTAGTAGCAACAATTATGAGCAATTTAGGACTAAAAAAATATGCAGAAAAAAATGGCATTAACTTTGCGGAAACAAAAGTAGGAGACAGATATGTTTTGGAGGAAATGTTAAAAGAAGGATATAATTTAGGTGGTGAACAATCTGGACATATTATTTTCTTAGATTATAATCCAACAGGTGATGGAATACTTACTTCATTGATGCTAATTCAAATTTTATTAGAAAAGAATGCAACACCATCTCAACTATGCAAAATAATTACTTTATATCCACAAGTATTAATTAACGCAAAAGTATCTAATAATAAAAAATACTCATACAACCAAGATGAAGTAATTATGGAAAACATAAAAAAATTAGAAGATGAATTTTCAGGAAATGGAAGAGTAATTATAAGACCTTCTGGAACGGAACCATTAGTAAGAATTATGGTGGAAGGAGAAAACCAAGAGTATATTACTAAAAGAGCAAATGAGATTGCAACAATAATAGAAGAAAGATTAAAATAAGTATAGAAAGGGGAATGCTAGTTTTATAAAACTAGTGCAAGTAAATATTTATGGAAGAAAATCAAAGAGATGAAATAGAACTTAATCAAGAACTGGAAAGACAGGAAGAACTAGAACAATACAAGTTAGATGTCGCTGAATACGTAAAAAAATTAGAAGCGAAAGGGTTTTATGTGAGTGGAGCAAAATTTAGCTATATTCCTATTAGCAAAAATTTTTCTACAAGAGAATTAAGTTGCATATTAGAAATAAAAAAAGGTTCTAAGACAAAATATTTAATATTAGGTTCTGATTTAGAAAGAATAGGACAAATTGAAGAAGATGGAAAAATTAAACTAGAAGAAGAATATAAGCAAGAAGAACAAAAAAATTTAAAAGAAAATGGTTTCGAAAAATACGATGATTTAGATAAAGAACATTACTTGCAAAATGACGAAAACGGAAATTTAGAAGCAATAACCAAAGAAGAACATGAAAAAAATTTAAATGAAGAAGAAAAGAAAATAGAAGAAATACAACAAGGACTTGGGGATGGACTAGGGAAACCGATAAGAGTTGTAGAATTAGATAATGTATCAGCTAAAGAATATGCAAATTTAAATAATGTACAAATTGATCCAAGTAAAGGGAAAATAGTTTTAGTACAATATGAAGGCAATATATGGATAACCGCACAAGAGCAAGAAGGAAAATATAGAGAAGTAAGCGGAATAGAATGTTCAGAACTAAATAGAGACTTAGTAAATGAATTGAATATAGGAGTTAATTCTAGTGATGCAAGAATAAAAACAGGAGATATAGAAGCAGGAGAAAAAGATGATACTGAAGGAGCAGACTTATTATTATTAAGAGTAACAGGTAGTCAAGATATGGTGGTAATAAATTATAATCGTTGGGCAGAAACTGATGTGGATTTAGTAAATCGTGCAAATGGATATAAAATTGAACTTATTGATGCAACAGAAACATATCCAAGAAAAATAAGAATTGATGATGAAATTATTGAAATTACAGAAAAAGAACAAGAAATAGAATTACCTGGATTAGAAGAAGAAAAATCAGGAACAGAAAGAACACTCTGGGAAAATAATCCTTATGGAGAGTAAAATATTTATATACTAAAAGCATCAAGAAAAAAATTAAATTAAAATAAGTTAGTGTAAATAATAATCGTGATTACAGACATAAGAAAAATTGTATATAATGACAATTAGCACTTATGTAAAACATTTATCTAAAGATTAATTTGCACAACTAATTTTGAAAGGAGGGAAAACAAATGATAATTGATGTATCAAATCCACTAACTTTATTTTTAGCATTAATAGCTACTGTATTACTAATATTTCTAGGAAAGGAAAGCAAAAAAAGTAGAATTCCACAAGTACTTTTAATTGTCTACTTGGCCATGTTAATATTACATGTAATACAGCTTATGACAGTAAATGTAACAAACCAGGAAACAATTAATACACTTTATAAATGTATAGCTATTGATTTTGTATTTACACTTATTACTTTCTTGGCTTATCTATGGGTAGATGATATTGAAGCAAAATCAAAAGGAAAAAAAGTAGTAGATAACAGCTTGGATTGGTTTTGGAGTAAGGTGTAGTTTAAATAAAGAAAATATGAATATCTAATGAAAAATAGTTAATACTATGGATAAATAATAAATAGTCCAAAAGAAAGGATGAAAGCATGAAAAAAATATCCATTGCGTTAACTATTTTTTTGCTTTTTATAATTATAGAGAGTACATGTAAAGCATCTTATATTACCAATGGAATTGATAGTTTTCCAGAAAGTTATAGACCATATTTAGAAGAACTAAAAAAAAGATATCCCAATTGGGAATTTACAGCGCTATACACTGAACTAGACTGGAATTTAGTAATTGAAAAAGAATGCGAATATGGTAAAAATCTTGTACCTAAAAATTATAGTGATGCATGGAAAAATACAAGTGAAGGCGTTTACGATGTAGAAGTAGATAGCGGATGGGTAAATGCTTCTAAAAGAGCAGTAGAATATACTATGGATCCAAGAAATTTTTTAAATGAAATTCGAATGTTTCAATTTGAAAAATTAACATATGATGAGAAAAATAATACATTAGAAGGCGTAGAAAAAATACTTTATGGTACGGAATTTTATAAAAGAAATGTAACTTATAAAAATGAATATGGAAATCCGATTAATACAAGAGAAAATTATGGAGACCTTATTTTAGAAGCTGCTATTCATTCTGGAGTAAGCCCGTATCATTTAGCAGCTAGGATTAAACAAGAAGTAGGTCCATTTTTATCACATCCATCTATTAGTGGAACAGTAGAAGGATATGAAGGACTGTATAACTTTTATAATATTGGAGCAACTAGTTCCACAGAAGACTTAGGAGCAATAAAAAATGGTTTAAGATATGCACGAGATGCAAATGGAGCGAGCGAAGAAAAAAAAGCCAATCTTCTTATACCATGGAAAAGTCCTAAACTTGCTATTAAAGGAGGAGGAGTTTTTATTGGGAGTTCTTATATATTGGTAGGACAAAATACTTTATATTTACAAAAATACGATGTAAATGATGCCAGAGGAGGAGAATTATTTTGGCATCAGTACATGACAAATTGTTTAGCTCCATATAGTGAGTCTTATGGTATATATAAAGCATATAGTTCTATGGGGCTCTTAAATTCATCTATAGGTTTCTTAATTCCAGTTTATGAGAACATGCCAGAAATTCCAGTTTCCAATCCTAATATAAATTTAAATGAATTTCAAACTGACAATACTCTTGTTTATGCAGATGTACAAACGACTTTAAGTTTACGAACAGGACCGAGTACATCTTATGAGATTATTACAAGTATTCCTGCAAAAACGCAATTTACAAGAATTGAAAAAGGAATTCAAGCAGGGGAAGCTTGGGACAAAGTAATTCTAAAAAATGGTATGATAGGATATGTGTTTCAATACTATGTGAAGGAAGTGGAAGAAACTCCAGAAGAGCCATCAGAACCAGAAATTCCAGAAATACCCGAACCTCCAGAAACAGAAGAACCATCAGAACCTCCAGAAATAGAAGAACCAGAAGATGATTCTGGAGAAATTTCTGATGGCACAGATTTAAGCTTTAAAGCACCACTAGTTGTAAATGAAAATAAAGTTACAGGAATTGATATGCAAAAGCTCACAGTTAAAGACATAAAAGAATGTATAGAAACAGAACTAAAATTTGATATTTATAAAGATAACCAATTATTACAAGAAGATGAACAAATAGGAACTAATTGTCAAATAATATTTAAAAATGAAGAAGATGAAATATTGTATAAATACATTATTATAGTATATGGAGATGTAACAGGTGAGGGGGAAATTAATTCATTGGATTTGTATGCAATACAAAGACATATATTAGAAATAGAGGTTTTACAAGAAAGCTTTTTAATAGCAGGAAATACTACAAAAGATGGAAGCCTGCCAAATGCTTTGGATATATATGCAATTCAAAGGCATATACTAGAAATAGAGAAAATTGTGCAATAAAAAAATTTGTTATCTTTTAAATAAATTATAGATAAAACTTTAACTATGCCAAAGAAGAGAGGAGAATTTATGAAAAAAATAAAAATTTGTTTAATATTATTTCTTTTTGGATTAATTTTTTGCATAAGTACAAATGTAAAAGCTGTTGGAAATATACGGATTATCTTCTAGCAAAAGTAATCTAAAAGTAGGAGAAGAATTTACTATATCAGTTAATTTAAGTAATGCTAGTGTAGCTAGCTTAACTGCTAGAGTTACAGTAGATACTTCCAAAATACAGTATGTTTCTGGACCGGCTAATAGTAATTTTGTTAATGGAAAAGCAATTTACGTATGGACAGATGCCACAGGTGGAAGCAGCCCATTGACTGGTGGTACAATAGTTTCTTTTAAATTCAAGGCAATAGCTGCTGGAACGGCAAGTTTTTCTGTAAGTGGTGATTTTTTTGGAGTGGATAAAACAAATTTGAATCCAAGCTTTTCAGGAACAAGTGTTAACATACA
This sequence comes from uncultured Clostridia bacterium, assembly GCA_944388625.1. Lineage (GTDB taxonomy): Bacteria > Bacillota > Clostridia > TANB77 > CAG-508 > CALXJM01. The sequence goes on along the minus strand of CALXJM010000005.1, from coordinate 25,693 downwards.
AGAAGAGCAAACAGTTATACCGCCAGAAAATAATAATCCATCTACAAATCCAGAAACTCCGAGCACTACCCCAGATACAGGTGCAGGAGAAGTAACAACACCAACTAATCCATCTACTCCACCAACTAATAATAATACCTCCAGTTTAGATAGTAATACTAATTTAAAAACTCTTAAATTAAGTATAGAAGGGTTACAACCAGCATTCAAAAAAACTACAACACATTATACTATAACAGTACCAAATAGTATTACAGATATTGTTGTAAACGCAACACCAGAAAGCTCTAAATCGAAGGTAAGCGTTACTGGTAACACGGGATTAGTTACAGGGATGAATCGCATTATTATTAAAGTTACTGCTGAGAATGGAAACACAAAAGAGTACAGAATTGATGTAACAAAAACAGATAATCCGGAACTTGCAAATACAAATTTAGAGAATTTGGCTATTGAATTTACGACTTTAGAACCAGCTTTCCAAGCAGATATTTTAGAATATACGGCAACTGTAGGAAGTGATATAGAAATTCTGAATGTACTTGCTGTTCCACAAAGAGAAAATGCACAAGTAACAATTACAGGACATGAAAACTTACAATTTGGAGAAAATACAGTTGAAGTTCGTGTACTAGCAGAAGATGGAATTTCTGAAAAAACATATACGATTAAAGTGTATAGAAAAACTCAAGAAGAAGAAGCAAAAGAGCTAGAAGAACAAGAAAATAAAAATGAAGAAAATCAAGAACTGCTAGAAGAAAAAGAAAAAAACAAAGATTATACATGGGTAATTATTTTTATTTTATTAGTCATTGCTATGATAGGAATACTAATTTATTATTACTATGAACAGAATAAAAAAGATAAATAAAATTTAGATTTTGGCATTTACAATAAAATACACTTATAATATAATAAATAAAAAGCATACACAAGGAGTGTCCATATGAACAAAGCAGAAGCCAAAAAAAGAATTGATTATTTGAGAGATATAACAGCATATCATGCTCAAAAATATTATGATGAAGACAACCCAGAAATTAGTGATTTTGAGTATGATATGCTAATGAATGAACTAAAAAATTTGGAAAAACAATTTCCAGAATTTATAAGCAAAGACTCATTAACACAAAAAGTAGGAGGAACCGTAAAAAGTGGATTTAAAAAAGTAAAGCATGAAGTTCCACTGCAAAGTTTACAAGATGTATTTAATTATGAAGAATTAATAGCATTTGACAAAAGAATGCAAAAATTAGCAGAAGAAACAGGGATAATGTTAGAGTATGTGGTAGAACCAAAAATAGATGGCTTATCAGTGGCATTGGAATATAAAGATGGAATTCTAGTAAGAGGTGCTACAAGAGGAAATGGACAAGAAGGTGAAGATGTAACAGAAAATTTAAAAACTATAAAAACTATTCCACAAAAACTTACAGAAAATATAGATATAACGGTTCGAGGGGAAGTATTTATTGGAAAAAAAGAATTTGAAAAGTTAAATGAAGAAAGAGAAACTTTAGAAGAACCTCTATTTGCCAATGCAAGAAATGCAGCAGCTGGTTCTTTGAGACAGTTAGATAGTAAAATTACTAAAACACGTCCATTAGATATTTTTGTATTTAATTTACAATCTATTCAAAATAAAGAGATTTATTCGCATTTTGAAAGTTTAAATTATTTAGGGAAAATAGGATTTCATGTAATTCCAATTCACATTTTGTGTAAAAACATTCAGAGTGTAATTACAACAATAGATAATATTGGACAAAGAAGAGAAGAGCTTCCTTTCGGAATTGATGGAGCTGTTGTAAAAGTAAATAATTTCGAATTACGAAAACAAGCAGGAAATACTTTCAAAGTACCAAGATGGGCAATTGCATATAAATATCCACCAGAGAAAAAAGAAACTATTTTAAAAGAAATTACTTGCCAAGTTGGAAGAACAGGAGTTATTACTCCTATGGCTATATTAGAGCCTATTAAATTAGCTGGTTCTACTATAACCAAAACAACTCTTCACAACGAAGATTTTATTAAAGAAAAAGACATACGAGAAGGAGATACAGTAGTCATTCAAAAAGCAGGAGACGTTATTCCGGAAGTAGTGGAAATAATTAAAAGTAAAAGAACAGGGAAAGAAAAAGAATTTAAAATGCCTCAATTCTGTCCTGTATGTGGAGGACCTGCAATTCGTGAAGAAGGTGAAGTAGCAACTCGTTGTATAGGAATTGAATGTAGTGCAAAACTTTTCAGAACTATTGTACATTTTGCTTCAAAAGACTGCATGAATATAGATGGACTAGGGTATAGCATTATAGAAACACTTATGCAGAAAGGTTTGATTAAAAATATTGCAGATATTTACTCTCTAACAATAGACCAAATTGCTTCTTTGAAAAAAAACGGAAAAAAATTTGCTCAAAATTTAATTGATGCAATTAATAATAGTAAAAAAAATAATTTAGATAGATTAATAAATTCTCTAGGAATCAGACATATAGGAACTAAAACAGCAAAATTATTAGCTAGAAGATATAAAACAATGGACAATCTTATGAAAGCGAGCCTTATTGAATTAAGTTTAATTCCGGAAATTGGAGAAATTACCGCTAAGAGTATTGAAGATTTTTTTGCTCAAGATCAGACAAAAGACTTAATCGAAAAATTGAAACATGCAGGAATAAATATGAAACAAGTAGATGATGTAATTGATGAAAGATTTGTAGGAAAAACTTTTGTACTTACTGGAACATTAGAAAACTACACCAGAGAAGAAGCAAGCAATATTATTGAGAAATTTGCAGGAAAAACTTCTTCTACAGTTTCAAAAAAAACAGATTATGTATTAGCCGGAGAAGAAGCGGGAAGTAAATTAGAAAAAGCGCAGAAATTAGGAGTACCAATTATTACAGAGGAAGAATTTACAGAGATGATTAAGGAATAGTAATAAAATCCGAAAGGAAATGATATATATATGGAAGGATATACATTTGAAAGGCTATGGCAAGAATTGCATGATGGATATCAAATTTATTATGTTTATAGAAAAGAAAAATATTTATTATATAAAGTAGCAGATAACTGTTATAAACAAGAACTTGTAAATTATAATGAAAAGTGCCCTCACCCAAGATTTTCTATGCTAACTTTAAAAAGAGTAAAAGAGTTATATCCATACATGGAAGATATTGAATATGTAGTAAAAATATAGGAGTCAAAAGATGAAATGTTATAGATGTGGTTATATATTAACTGACAGAGATATTTATTGCTCTCGTTGTGGCGCAATAGCAACAGACATCAAAGAAGGCTTAAACTTAAAATTTTTTATACCTTTGCGATTGTGTAGACTTTTGGGAGTATTGCTTTTAATTATAGCAATTGCTACTTATGGAATTTGCTTTTTCATTATGAAAGAAGTACATATTATTTATTTTGGATTTAGTGTATTTTTATCCGCAATTGGAATTGTATATATCGCTAGAAGCTATGATAGCTTAGCAATGTTAAAACAAAAAGAAAAAATAAATTTAACAGAAAAAAATCATATATATTGTAAGCATTGCCACCATGAAATGAATGGAAGAGAACTTTACTGTGCTAGGTGCGGTTATAAAAGAAAATAAGTAATATATTCTTAGATATATTGCAGAATATAAACTAATACAAATGTAAACATATTTAAAAATAATCAAGTGGATTAACTGCTTGACTATTTTTTTTGAGCGTAAAATGCAGATGAGGCCCTGTTGTTGCACCATTAGTAGGATTTCCATTAGAATCTTTATAAGGATTATTCGGAACACCATATACATTTTTAGGTCCAACCTGTCCAATTATTTGACCTTGATTTACAATTTGACCAGGATAAACAAGAAAATTAGGAGAAACATGACAATACATCATTGTAAAAGTATTATTTTCTAAAATAATAGTGTATCCACCAGAACCATTGAAACCAACATAAGAAATAAAGCCTTCTAATGAAGCAACTAAGTAACTACCCGGATTTGCAGCAATATCTATACCTGCATGAAAAGATGAAGCACCATAAGTTGGAGATGTTCTATATCCATATGGAGAAGTAATTGTAGTGTAACCAGGAACTGGCCAGCAAAATCCAGAAGAACTAATAGAATAAGTTGGGATTGTAATATAGTTGTTAGGAACATTAAAATTATATTTATTAGATAAAATGGGTATGAAAAAAATACAAATAAAAAATAATAAAATTACAGGCAGTAAAAGAAAAAGAATAGAAAATTTATGAGAGAACATAAAACCCCTCCAATAGAACAAAAATATATCTTGAATAAAATAAGTACTCGTGAAAAAATAACATGTGTTAATTATTTATAATTTAACACAACAATCTGCATTTTACAATAGCTAAATTATAAATATTGACATAAAAATTTTAAAAGCTACTTAATAGTAGCTTTTAAATATTTTTTACGCTTAATATTCTTAAAGAATTTATAATAGCAATTATAGAAACTCCCACATCTGCAAATACTGCTCCCCACATAGTTGTTAATCCTAATGCACTTAAAATTAAAACAAGTATTTTTACAGAAATAGCAAATATTATGTTTTCTTTAACAATTTTCATCGTTTTTTTTGATAAATTAATGGCATTTACTATTTTTGATGGTTCATCTGTCATAAGCACGATGTCTGCTGCTTCTATTGCTGCATCAGAGCCGACTCCACCCATTGCAACACCTATATCGGAAATAGCTAAAACAGGAGCATCATTTATTCCATCTCCAACAAATATAAGCTTGCCATTTTCACTTTTTTCTTTTAATAACTTTTCAATTTTTCTTACTTTTTCATCAGGAAGTAATTCAGAATAAACTTTATCCAATCCCAATTTTTCTGCAACATTTTCTCCAACATGTTTTCTGTCCCCAGTAAGCATTACAATTTGCTTTATATTGATTTTCCTTAAATTTTTAATTGCTTTTATTGAATCATCTTTTATTTTGTCAGATATTAATATATATCCTACATATTTTTTTTCGATTGCCACATACAAAACAGTTCCAATATCGTCGCATTTTGTAAAATCAATTTTCTTTTCATTCATTAATTTTTCATTTCCGATTAATACGTTCTGGTTTCCTATTTTTGAAACGATTCCAAGACCTGGTAATTCTTGTATTTCTGCAATTTGCTTTTCATCAATCGCTTTATTATATGCGCTTTTTATAGATAACGCAATAGGGTGATTTGAATAATTTTCACTATATGCTGCTAATTTTAATAATTCTTCTTCGCTTACATCTATTGCTTTAACTTTTTGCACTTCGAAAACTCCTTTTGTTAAAGTTCCGGTCTTATCAAATACAATTATTTCTGTATTAGCTAATTGTTCTAAATAATTACTACCCTTTATCAAAACACCAATCTTGGATGCACCGCCTATTCCTCCAAAGAAGCTTAATGGTATTGAAATAACTAATGCGCAAGGGCAAGATACTACAAGAAATGATAGAGCCCTATATAACCAATCTGAAAATGTTGTGCCTGATATAATAAGAGGGGGGATAATGGCAAGAATTACTGCAATAATAACAACTATAGGAGTATAATATTGTGCAAATTTTGTAATAAAATTCTCTGATTTTGATTTTTTATTACTTGCATTTTCAACTAAATCTAATATTTTGCTTACTGTTGAGTCACCATATTCTTTTGATACTTTAATTTTTATAACACCATTCAAATTTATTGAACCACTTAATACTTCTTCGCCTTCTTTTACTTCTTTAGGCAAGGATTCTCCGGTTAATGCTTTTGTATCAATACTAGATTTCCCTTCGATTATATAACCATCTAATGGGATTTTCTCACCTGGTTTTATTATAATTATTTCACCGATTTTTACATCATTTGGATCCAATTTTTGTATTTTACCATTTTTTTCTACATTTGCAAAATCTGGTCTTATGTCCATTAAACTTGAAATTGATTTTCTTGATTTATCTACAGCATAATTTTGAAACAATTCACCTATCTGATAAAATAGCATAACAGCAACTGCTTCAGGAAATTCGTCAATTCCAAATGCACCAATTGTTGCAACAGTCATCAAAAAGTTTTCATCAAAAATTTTCCCCCTGGAAATATTTCTTATTGCCTTTTTAATAATTTCAAATCCAACAATAACATAAGCTACAACATATATTGCATTATTTATTAAATTATTATCAAAATCAATTGCAATCGCAATAACGAATAATATTAACGATATTGTAATTTTAATTCTTTTTTTATTCATAATAAATAATCTCCTAAACTTCTTCGATTACTACATCAGGTTCTTCTCTCTTGATTATTTTTCTAACATTTTCTAGTATTTTTTCTTTTTTTGTTTCGGCATATTCAAGATCCATTCTTTGTGTTATAAAATTTATGCTCACATTATTTATTCCATCTAATTTTTGTATAGATTTTTCTAATTGAGATGCACAATTTGCACAATCTAGACCTTTAATTTTAAATTTGCTTTTCATATTTATTACCTCCATATTTCTATTTTTTGTGTTCTATATGTTCAAGACCTATTTCAAAAACTTCTTTTATATGATTATCATCTAACATATAAAAAACTTCCTTACCAGATTTTCTACATTTAACAATACCGCTTCTTCTCAAAGTTCCTAACTGATGTGAAATAGAAGATTTGCTCATTTTTAAAACGTTTGCGATATCGCACACACACATTTCATTTTGGTCAAGAGCAAATAAAATTTTTACTCTGGTTATATCTCCGAGAATTTTAAAAAATTCAGCGAGTTTATTAAATGTATCTGCATCTAGCATACTTTTGGACGTATTATCAACTACATTTTGGTGAATTACATTGCAATCACATACAAATTCATTTTTTGCCATTATATTACCTCCTTGATTATATATATTAACACAATAATTGAATGCATATTCAACTATAATTATATTATATATGAATATGTATTCAATTGTCAATAGATTTTAATAAATTTTAAATTAATAACAATTATTATAAAATGTGATTATAATAATTTAACTAAAATTATTAAAAATAGACAAAAAGAAAATAGAGTAGAAATTGCTAAATTTCTACTCTATTATGGTGGAGGTGAGGAGAGTCGAACTCCTGTCCAATAATCTTTCCATATAAGCTTCTCCGAATGCAGTTTATTTTTTTAGTTCCTTTCTGATTACGTCAATAAACAAACTTAAAAAGAAAGTAGCCTTTTATTACCCATTATTTCCAAGGCGAGCAAATAATTTCGTTTCCCACAAACATAACGCTTTATCTAAGAATGTGGGGTTCTTAGTAAAACGACACTGCAACTTAGGCAGCGTATGCTAATTCTCTATTATCAGCGTTTATATTTTATTTCTCGTTTTTTTAGTGGCCAACGAGAATCCACTATTCGCTACTTATACTTCTAGAATATTGTCGAAACCAAATACACCCCCAAATTATAGTATTAAATTTAGGGAAGGGCGAGTATTTAATAACTCGCCCCTTGAATTATATATGTTAAACTTGTGACATTATTATTATACATTTATTTTTATGATTTTGCAATGGAAAATTAAAAAAACTTAAAAAAAATATTGCTATTTTTTTAAAAAAGTGTTAAACTAAAAAAGAATTAAAGATAGGGGTGTCGTCCAACGGTTAAGATAGAAGTCTCCAAAACTTTTGATGAGGGTTCGATTCCTTCCACCCCTGCCAAAAAACTAAAAAGCAGAGTTTCTGCTTTTTAGTTTTTTTTGTGAGATAAAGTTAAACTACTACTATCTTGTAAAATAAAATTGGTTGTGATATATATTAATAAAATAAAATTTAAGATAGGAGCAGTGAAAATGGAAATAAAAGTACTAGGCTCAACAAAACCAGGCTATACAATAAGTAAGCAAGAAGCATTAAATTTTTCTGGAAAATCAGCAGGAATATGCTATTTACCAGATACAATGGAACAATTATTACAAGAAGAAGAAGAAAAAACAGAAAAAAGGGTAAAACGTACATTAGAATCTGGACATCATAGCGTGTTTGCACATGTACATTACAATTTAATTTTAGAGAATATTCCTAAAATATTAGCAATGATTCTAAACAATGAAAAAGCGTATAATACCTCTGAAAAATCGGGGCGTTATACAAAAATGAAAGCCTCAAAAGAAGAGGAAGAAATTTACTTAAAATGGATAGATATACTTGAAAAAGAAATTATGAAAGAATATCCATTTATGGATAAAAAACATGCAATAAAATTAGCTCAGGAGAATGCTAGAGATTTTATTAGTTTATTTACACCAGCAACAACTATGGAATATACAGTTAGTTTTATGCAACTAAATTATATTATTCACTGGTTTAAAAATTATATAGATCAAGAACCAAATACTACATTTAATCAGAAATTAAAGCCTGTTTTAAAAGAATTTGTTGAAAAAACTTCCTTTGCAGAAGTAGAATTACTAAATTGTGACTTAAAAGGTCGTAAGATTTCTTTATTTGCACAAAGAAAGAGGAAAGAAGAATTTGGAGAGAATTATTGTACTAATTATAAAGCAAGTTTTCCTGAATTAGCACAAGCGTTAAGACATAGAACTATTTCTTATGAAATTATAATTCCAGAAAAAAAAGAATATTATGTACCAGTATTAATAAAGAACACTCAATTAGAAGATGAGTGGCTAAATGACATGAAAACATTAGAAGACAATTTTCCACAAGGACTTCTAGTAGAGGTAAATGAAAGAGGAACTTGCGAAAATTTTGTATTAAAATGCATGGAAAGATTGTGTGGAGCAGCCCAATTAGAAATTACAATGCAAACTAAGGAAACATTAGAAAAATATATCAAAAACACAGAAAAAACAAACCCTGAAATACATCAATATTTATTAGACTATGCAAATGGAGCTAGATGTACTTGGAATGGTTGGAAATGTAATAGTCCTTGTATATGGGGAGCAAAAAATGCATTGAATAGAAAAATATAATTGACTTTTTTATATTTGATTGATATAATGACTTCATTAAAAGGGAGTAGCTCTTAACTATTAATCAACAGCCGATAGAGAATATCTGGTTAGTAGTTCCTATATGAGGTAAGCAAGACTTTTAAAGAACAGTATATGCAATATATGTTCCTTTGAAAGTCTTGCTTTTTGTTTAATAAAGAAAACAATTAAGATACGAAAAATTTCTTATTTAGGATATGAGAGTGAAAAAACGAAAAGCTAGATTTGTTTTGGAACAGTGTATTTGCAAAAGATTAAAAAAGGAGTGGTGTGAAATTGGAAGAAAAAGAATTCTTTAATTTGACAGAAAAGGAAACAGAAAATAAGCTGCAAACAGACATACAAGTTGGATTAAATGATGATGAAGTGAAAAGAAGAAAAGAAACTTATGGATTAAATGAATTGCAAGCTAAAAAGAAAAAGAGTTTGTTAGTAAAATTTTTAGAGCAATTTAAAGATTTTATGATTATTGTTCTTATAATCTCTGCTATAATATCAGGAATTATAGGAGTTGCAGAGGGAGAAGGGATTACAGATACAGTAATTATTATGCTTGTTGTTATTGTTAATGCGATTATTGGAGTTGCACAAGAAAACAAAGCAGAAAAATCTCTAGAAGCACTGCAAAAATTAAGTAGCCACGTAGCGAAAGTTATGAGAAATGGAAAACTAGTGGTATTACCTTCTAAAGAATTAGTGCCAGGAGATGTTGTTATACTAGAAACAGGAGATTATGTTCCAGCAGATTTAAGATTAGTAGAGGCAATTAATTTAAAAGCACAAGAATCTGCATTGACAGGGGAATCAGTTCCAGTAGAAAAGACTTCAGAAAAGATAGAAAAGCTAGACATTGGTATTGGAGACAGAATAAATATGGCTTTTTCTTCTAGTCTAATTACTTATGGTAGAGGCAAAGGAATTGTAGTAAAGACGGGAATGAATACAGAAGTTGGAAAAATTGCAGGAATAATTAATGAAGCCGAAGAAACACAAACACCATTACAAGAAAAATTAGGAAAGTTAGGAAAAACTTTAGGAATTGTTGCTTTGGCTATTTGTGCCATTATTTTTGTAATTGGACTTTTATATGGAAAAGAACCAGTGCATATGTTTATGACTGCAGTTAGTTTAGCTGTAGCAGCTATACCAGAAGGATTGCCTGCCGTATCTACTATTGTGTTAGCTATTGGAGTGCAGAGAATGGTTAAGAAAAATGCTATCATAAAGAAATTACCAGCAGTAGAAACATTAGGAAGTGCAACTGTTATATGCTCAGATAAAACCGGAACTTTAACTCAAAACAAAATGACAGTAGAAAAAGTATTTTATAATAATGAATTGTTCGATATATCACAAATAAAAAATGTAGATGAAGATTTAAATAAATTAGTATTAACAAGCATGTTGTGTAATGATACAAAAGTAGCAGAAGATAAAACATTAACTGGAGACCCAACAGAAACAGCATTAGTTGATTTGGGATTCAGATTGAATTTTGAACCATCTCTTTACGATAATTATAATAGAGTAGCAGAAATACCTTTCGATTCAGATAGAAAATTAATGACAACTGTAAACAAAATGGGCGAAAAATATATTGTATATACTAAAGGAGCTGTTGACGAACTTCTAAGAAGATGCAATCGATATTTAATAAAAAATGAAATTAAGGAAAATCTAGAAGAATATAAAAAACAAATTGAAATAAACAATGAAAAAATGGCAAAATCTGCACTTAGAGTTTTAGGAATGGCATATAAAGAGATGGATCATCAACCATCTAATGGAGAAATTGAAAATCTAGAAAAAGATTTAATTTATATAGGTATGGTTGGAATGATAGATCCACCAAGAGAAGAAGCAAAACTTTCAGTGGAAAAATGTAAGACTGCTGGAATTAAGCCAGTTATGATAACAGGAGACCATAAAATTACAGCTGTGGCAATTGCAAAATCTCTAGGGATACTAGAAAATGAAGAAGAAGCTATTACAGGAACAGAACTAGAAAAAATGAGCCAAGAAGAATTAGAAAAAAATATAAGACAATATTCAGTATATGCTAGAGTTTCACCAGAACATAAGGTAAGGATTGTAAAAGCTTGGCAAGCGAATAAGGAAATTGTTGCTATGACTGGAGATGGTGTAAATGATGCACCAGCTTTAAAAATTGCAGATATTGGTTGCGCAATGGGTGTTGTAGGAACAGATGTAGCAAAAGAAGCAGCAGATGTTATTTTGACAGATGATAATTTTAGTTCGGTAGTATCTGCGGTAGAAGAAGGAAGAAGAATTTATGATAACATACTAAAGGCAATTCAATTTTTATTATCAAGTAATGTAGGAGAGATTATTGTACTATTTTTTGCTATATTACTTACACCATTTTTTGCCAATTGGTTTGGCATAACTGATATAAGCGCATTAGAACCACTACTTCCAATTCATATATTATGGATTAATTTAGTTACAGATTCTCTACCAGCATTAGCGTTAGCAGTAGACCCCGCAGAGAAAAATGTTATGAAAAGAAAGCCATTAAAACCGGGCAAAGGAATATTTACAAAAGGAATGTCTTTCCGCATTATATATCAGGGATTTATGGTTGGAATATTAACTTTAATTGCTTTTATTATAGGACTTTCTACACCAAATGTAGATCAACACATGAAAATTGAAATAGGTCAAACAATGGCATTTTGTGTACTTGCACTATCAGAATTAGTTCATGTATATAATGTAAGAAATAATAAACAATCAATTTTTAAAACAGGAATTTTTAACAATTCTAAATTAATCCTAGCAACTCTTGCTTCAGCAGCCTTAATGTTCATTATTCTTCTAGTACCTGCTTTAAGAAATATATTTAGCATTGTGGCTTTGCCAGTAGAAAATATATTGGAAGTTGTATTACTTGTATTTTCACCAATTTTAATTGTAGAATTATTTAAATTGTTGAAAATTAATACAACAAAAGATGAACAATAATTGACATAACTTTGCAATCGTAGTATAATAAATATATCCTAAAAATAAGGAGGGGTATCTGGTGTCTAAAGCAAGTGAAAAGCGGAAAACTTACGAGGTCAACCAGAATTATGAGGAAAAGTTGAATCTTAAGGCGCCAAAGGGAGAAAAACCCAAGCTCAATACGAGGAAAAATCCTCATCACAAGTAACCCTAGACTGGTGGAGAACTTTCTCCACCAGTTTTTTTGATATATGGAGAGCAATGATTTCTCTATTAAGTCAAAATATCAATAGCAAATTTATAAAAAATCATATTTCTCTTGAAAAATATTGCCTAAATTAGTATAATTCTACTAAGGAATATTAAAAGAAAAATAGGTGAAAATAGTGAGACTAGAATTAGTAGAAATAAAATGTTATAAAAAACGCACATTAAAACGAATTCATGTTTTAATTTTTATTTTGATTTTTATTATTCTAATTATACTAATAGCATATGCTATTGCGAAAAGAAGAACAAACCAATTGCAAAATATTGCTATGTCAAATGCAGAAAAGCAAGAAAACAGTCAAGAATTACTAATAGAAAGTGGAGAACAAAGCAAAGAGAAAATAAAACTTCCAAATCTAACAGAAGAGGCAAAAAATAGAATAAAACACATTTATCGTTCTGATGAAAAAGTAGCATATCTAACATTTGATGATGGACCATCTTCCACAGTTACACCATTTGTATTAGACGTACTAAAAGATAATAATATAAAAGCAACTTTTTTCTTACTAGGAAAACAAGTTGAAGCTTATCCAGAGATTGTAAAAAGAGCATACGAAGAAGGACACTACATTGCTAATCATGGATATTCTCATGTATATAAGCAAATTTATGAAACACCAGAAAAAGTATTAGAAGAGTATCAAAAAACAGAAGTTGCGATACAAGATGCCATAGAAATACCAGAATATCATACTCATTTAATCCGTTTTCCAGGAGGATCCAAAGGAAATAAATATGAAGAAATAATAGCACAGGCAATTAATCTTCTGGAAGAAAATAATATCACTTATGTGGATTGGAATTGTCTAACAGGAGACTCTGTAGGGAAAAATGATAAAGAAGCTATGTTACAAGAATTGGCTAATACCTCATACGGTAAGAATAGTATAGTTATTTTAATGCATGACGCTTCAAATAAAATATTGACATATGAAATCTTACAAGATGCAATTAATTATTTGAAAGAACAAGGATATACATTTAAAAATTTTTATGACCTAATGGAATAAAAGCCATATTGGATTTAAAAATCTAGATTTTTAAATCCAATATGGCTTTTTTAGTGAAATTTATTTGAATTTTAACAAGTTAATTATCAAGAGCAAAACGCCCAAAAGTCTGTTTGAAATTTATTCTAAATGTACTGACTTTTAAAAATTTTTGTGATATAATATACAAGATTATCACTAAAACAAATAAGAAAAAAACAATTATTTATTATTAGGGGGCAAAATGAATAATTCAATTGTAATTAAAGGAGCAAAAGAACATAATTTAAAGAATATTAGTATTGAAATACCAAGAGATAAACTCGTAGTTGTAACCGGTCTTTCTGGCTCTGGAAAATCTTCTCTAGCCTTTGATACTTTATATGCAGAAGGACAAAGAAGATATGTGGAAAGCTTATCTTCATACGCAAGACAATTTCTAGGACTAATGGAAAAACCCGAAGTAGAATCAATTGAAGGATTATCACCAGCTATTTCTATTGACCAAAAAACAACTTCAAGAAATCCACGTTCTACAGTAGGAACGGTAACTGAAATTTATGATTATATTCGTTTACTATATGCAAGAATAGGCGTACCATATTGTCCTAATTGTGGAAGAAAAATTGAAAAGCAAACTATAGACCAAATTGTAGATTCTGTAATGGAGCTAGAAAGTGGAACAAAAATTCAAATTTTAGCGCCAGTGATAAGAAATAGAAAGGGAGAATATGCTAAATTATTACAAGATTTCCAAAAAGAAGGATTTATTCGTATACGAATAGATGGGAACATGCAAGAAATTACAGATGAAATAGAAATCGATAGGAAAAAAAAGCATAATATTGATTTGGTTATTGATAGATTAGTTATAAAAGAAGAGATTAGAAATCGTTTAGCAGAATCAGTAGAGATTGCATTAAAACATGCAAATAATCTGGTAACAATCGACATTGTTGGAAAAGGTGAAAAACTTTTTTCATGTAATTATGCTTGTCCAGATTGTGGAATTAGTATAGAAGAATTAACACCAAGAATGTTTTCATTTAACAATCCATTAGGAGCTTGCCCAGACTGCATGGGAATTGGATATCTTATGAGAATGGATGAAGATCTAATTATTCCAGATAGAAATAAAACATTATATGATGGAGTAAAAGCTTTTGGCGCAAGTACTATGAAAAAGCCAGAAACCATGGCCAAAATGTACTTTGAAAGCATTGCTAAATACTATAATGTAGATATAAAAAAGCCAATTAAAAAATTACCTAGAGAATTTTTAAACAAAATTCTCTATGGAACAGGAACAGAAAAAATCGATTTTGAATATAGCTCAGCTACAGGTGTAAGAAAATTTACCAGTCCGTTTGAAGGAGTTATTCCAACCTTGGAGAGAAGATATAAAGAAACATCTTCTGCAAGTATGAAAGAATTTTATGAAATGTATATGACAGAAAGTGATTGCCAAACTTGTCATGGAGCACGATTGAAGAATACTAGTTTGTCTGTAAAAATTGGAGAAAAAAATATAAACGAATTAACAAGTATGTCTATTTATCAAATTAAAGATTATATTAACTCCTTGCAATTAACCAAAAAAGAAGAATTAATTGCAGAGCAAATTATAAAAGAATTAAATAAAAGATTGCAATTCCTTATAGATGTAGGACTAGAATATTTAACATTAGCAAGACCGGCAGGGACTCTATCTGGCGGAGAGGCGCAAAGAATTAGACTTGCAACCCAAATAGGATCTGGATTAACGGGGGTGCTTTATATTCTAGATGAGCCAAGTATTGGTTTACATCAAAGAGATAATGATAAATTATTACAAACCTTGAAAAAATTGAGGGATATAGGAAATACATTAGTTGTAGTAGAACATGATGAAGATACAATGTATGCGGCAGATCAAATTATTGATATTGGACCAGGAGCTGGTGTACACGGAGGGCATGTTATAGCACAGCGGAACTGCAGAAGAAATTAAGCAAGTATCGGAATCAATTACAGGTCAATATTTAAGTGGCAGAAAAAAAATACAAGTTCCTAAAAAAAGAAGAAAACAAACAGGAAGAGCGATTGAAATCATTGGAGCCACAGAAAACAATTTAAAAAATATGAATGTAAAAATTCCACTAGGTTTGTTTACTTGTGTTACAGGAGTATCTGGTTCTGGGAAAAGTACATTAATAAATGAGGTCCTTTATAAGTCTATTGCTAGAGAATTAAATGGTGCTAATGAAAAACCTGGAAAATGTAAAGAAATAAAAGGAATTGAACAAATAGATAAAATTATTAATATAGACCAATCTCCTATAGGAAGAACACCACGTTCAAACCCAGCAACTTACACAGGAGTATTCGA
The DNA here is from genome assembly GCA_944388625.1 of uncultured Clostridia bacterium. Taxonomy (GTDB): domain Bacteria; phylum Bacillota; class Clostridia; order TANB77; family CAG-508; genus CALXJM01. The sequence continues at coordinate 10,060 of CALXJM010000005.1, read as the reverse complement.
TACAATACGAGATATTTTTGCTGGAACAAATGAAGCAAAGTTAAGAGGATACGCAAAAGGGAGATTTAGTTTTAATGTACCAGGGGGAAGATGCGAAGCATGTCAAGGTGATGGAATCTTGAAAATAGAAATGCATTTCTTACCAGATGTATATGTACCTTGTGAAGTATGTAAAGGGCAAAGATATAATAGAGAAACTTTAGAGGTAAAATACAAAGGAAAAACAATCGCAGATGTTTTAGACATGACAGTAGAAGAAGCTCTTGATTTTTTTGCTAATATTCCAAGAATTAAACAAAAAATACAAACTTTATATGATGTAGGATTAGGATATATTAAACTTGGACAGCCGTCAACAACTTTATCTGGTGGAGAAGCACAACGTGTGAAACTAGCAACAGAATTATCTAAAAAAGCCACTGGAAAAACCTTATATATTTTAGATGAACCTACTACAGGATTACATATAGCAGATGTGCATAGACTAGTTGATATTTTACAAAGACTGGTAGATACAGGAAATAGTATTATAGTTATTGAACATAATCTAGACTTAATAAAGACTGCAGATCATATTATTGACTTAGGACCAGAAGGAGGAGACAATGGAGGAGAGGTAATTGCAATAGGTACCCCTGAGCAAATTTGCAAAAATGAAAGATCATATACTGGGAAATTTTTGAAAAAATATTTAGAATAAATTGAAAAAAATTAACAAAAATGTTATAATAAATTTATAGCCATAAGTGGCTATAGTATATACAAAGGAAAGGAGTGACAACATCATGGAACAGCGGTATGAGACTCCTTATGGGAGCCTAGAAGAAATTCTTCCTCTGATAGAGGCCCGAAAAAAAACGAATTGGATAGTTGAAAAAATTATCAAATTCGTGGTACACGGGACCGCAATTTTCAAGGTAATTATGGTTCTGGGCTAGTGCGAAGAAAGGAAGCAATTCTAATTAGAATTGCTTCCTTTTGTCTCGAATATAATTATCATACTATATACCATAAAGTTACTATTCTCTAATAATCAGAAAAATATCTGCTATTTTTAAAATTAATAGCAAATTTTCATAATATTAAGAAATTAATGATTATTTTGTTTTTGATTGTTTTTATTATTTTGACTGTTTTTGTTATTATTATTATTTTTACTTTCTTTATTTTTATTTTCCATACAAGCACCTCCTCGTTAATTATAGTTTACACTAAACTATAATTAATATACAGGATAGTTGTAAAAAAATTTTTTTTTGTATATAATAAGAACTGAATACAAACAAGAAAAATATAATAGAAGCAAGGATAGGAGGACATAAATGGAATATATAAATAAAAAATTACAAGAATTTGAAACATACATAAGAAATAAAAAAGTTGCTATAATAGGATTAGGAGTGAGCAATATTCCGTTATTAGATTACCTATATAATTTAGAAGCTAGTATTACTATTTTTGATAAAAAAGAAGAAAATTTGATGCAATTAGATGTTAAAGAAAAAATAAAAAAATACAATATAAAAACATTCACTGGAGAAAGTTATCTAAAAAATCTACATGGATTTGACATAATATTTAGAAGCCCGAGTTGTAGACCAGATTTACCAGAAATAAAGAAAGAACTAGAAAGAGGAGCTATTCTCACATCAGAAATAGAGTTAGTTTTAGACTTATGTCCAGGAACAGTTATAGGAGTAACTGGAAGTGACGGAAAAACTACTACAACAAGCTTAATTTACGAAATTGTTAAACAAGCCAGAATTAATTGTTATTTAGGAGGAAATATAGGAATACCTTTATTTACAAAGATAAAAGAGATGACTCCTAAAGATATTGTAGTATTAGAACTAAGCAGTTTTCAGCTAATGAATATGAAAGTGAGTCCTCAAATATCGGTTGTTACTAATGTAACTCCAAATCACTTAGATATTCATAAATCTTATGAAGAATATATAGAAGCAAAAGAGAATATTTTCAAATTTCAAAATGAACATGGAATTGTTGTGTTAAACTATGATAATGAAATTACAAGAAAAATGAAAGAAAAAGTAAAAGGAAAAGTAGTTTTCTTTAGTAGTAAAGAAAAAATAGAAGATGGATATATAATAGATGAAAACGTAATAAAACAATGCAAAGATGGATTACGAAGACATATTATTAAAACAAAAGATTTACATTTAAGAGGAATACATAATTATGAAAATATTTGTGCAGCATTGGCTGCAACAGAATCTTTAGTAGACATTGAAATAGCAATAAAAGCAATTCAAAATTTTAATGGAGTAGAACATAGGCTTGAATTTGTAAGAGATATAAGAGGAGTAAAATGGTATAATGACTCTATTGGAACAAGTCCTACGAGAACTATTGCCGGCTTAAAGTCTTTTGAAGAAAAAATTGTATTAATTGCAGGCGGATATGATAAACACTTAGACTATGAACCTCTTGCAAAGCCAATTTTAGATAATGCAGTAGCTCTTATTCTGGTAGGCCAAACTAGTGAGAAGATCTATAACTGTGTGCAAAAAGAAATGAAAGAAGAAAATAAAGAAATTTCCATTTACAAATGCAAATCATTAGAAGAATGTGTAGAAACAGCAAACAGAGTTGCTAAAAAAGGACAAATAGTATTACTTTCACCTGCTAGTGCTGCATTTGATATGTTTAAAAACTTTGCAGAAAGAGGAAAATTATTTAAAGAATTAGTTCAAAAACTTTAAACTATATGTATAAAAACAATTTGTTTAAACATATTTAAAAGTAACATATTTTTAATAATTGAATAATATATTTTATCAAACAATAAATTAGGAGGTTTGGAAAATGTATTATCAAAATTATGAAGACTACATGAGAAGTATGCTAGGATATCCAAATCAAAATAGAATGGAGATGCCTACATATATAACACCAGACGATTATTACATGGAAGAAGAAACAAAAGACAATATAGAGAACTATGAAAACATGTACCCGGAAATTTATAGAATAGTATATCCAATGGTATGTAAAGCATGTGATGACAATACAAAGCCAATTACAGAAGAAACAATAAATGAGATGACTAATATAATATTTACTAATTTAGAACCAAACAGTGAACAAATAAATGTAAAGATGGAACTAAAAAATGGAGATGTAAGAAATCCTAATGCAAAACAAGAAATTCCAAAAGAAACAAGACAAAATAATACATTAAGAGATTTGATTAGAATTTTGCTAATTAGAGAACTTTTAAGAAGAAAGCACGGAAGACCACCTATGAGACCACGACCACCATTTCCTGGAGGCCCAGGAAGACCACCACGACCTCCATTTCCGGGTGGGATGGTAAGAACACCAATGCCACCACATCCACAATTTATAGGAGAAACAGCTAACTCACTAATAGGGCAAAGAGGAATGGAAATACCATCATATTATTATTAATACGTAAATATTGAATTGTCAAAAAAATTATAATAAAAGACATACTATTCAATTGCTTGAATAAAAAGCTAGTTCTTGTTAATACTAATCAAAGAATGGAGGTTTTTTATGAGAGCAAAAGATTGTATGAAAAAAGAAGTAAAATGGGTAAATGCTACAAATACAGTTTGTGAAGTAGCAAAAACTATGAGTGAAAATCATATAGGGAGTGTAGTTGTATGTGATGATACTCAAAAGGTAACTGGAATTGTTACAGATAGAGATATTATTTTAAGAAGCATTGCTTGTGATAAAGATTATAAGAATACACCTATCAGCAAAATTATGACGACTAATGTTATTACAGTTCAATCAGATGCAGATTTAACAGAAGTGATAAAACAAATGTCACAAAATCAAGTAAGAAGAATTCCTGTTACAGAAAATAATCAACTAGTAGGTATTATTTCATTAGGAGATTTAGCTTGGAAAAAAGAAGTTTCTAATCAAACAGTAGCAAGCACTTTTGAGCAAATATGTGGTTGTATGCAACATGAAGAAAATAAGAATGCAGAATAAATTTGCATAAAATGACCATCTTTGGGGAAAATAGGATAAAACAATATTTTCTTACAAAGGTGGTCTTTTTATGTTAAAAAAAAATAAAATATTTTCAGTTTTTTTACTTGTTTTTGCAATTACTATTTTTTTCACATATCATTTGTTTTTTAGAGAAAACAATGAAGCTTTTGCACTTTCTAAATATGGATCAAGAGGAAGCGAAGTAACAACTATTCAGACGAAATTAAAAAGGTGGGGATACTATAATGGAAATATAGATGGAATTTACGGAAGTCAAACATTAGCCGCAGTAAAATATTTTCAAAGAAAAAATGGTTTAACAGAAGATGGAATTGCTGGACCTAAAACATTGGCAGCAATGGGAATTTATAATTCTTCTACAACAGGTAGTTCTTCTAGCGGAGCAATTAATAGTAATGATTTAAATTTGCTTAGCAGACTAATTTATGCAGAAGCTAGAGGAGAATCTTACACTGGTCAAGTAGCAGTGGGAGCGGTTGTTCTAAATCGTGTAAAAAGCTCTTCTTTTCCAAACACCATAGCAGGAGTTATTTATCAAGCTGGTGCGTTTAGTGTAGTAAATGATGGACAGATCAATTTGACACCAAATGCTACAGCAAAGAAAGCTGCACAAGATGCTATAAACGGATGGGATCCGTCTTATGGAGCTCTTTATTATTTTAATCCTAATACTGCCACAAGCGCTTGGATTTGGTCAAGACCAGAAACTGTAACAATAGGAAACCATAGATTTTGCAAATAATGTGTAACACAATTAAAAAAATTGCATATCATACATTATAAAAGTAAAAAGGAGGCAAAAAAATGCAAGAAGAAAGAAATTGTGGTTGCAACAACGGACCTTTAGGAGGGTTATTTAATGGTTGCGGATGTGGTTGTGGAGACAGCCAAATACTATTTTTCATAATTATATTCTTATTATTGTTTACAAACTGTGGATGTAACTCAGGAAGAGGTTGCTGCAACTAAAGTGTACATCTAGAAAAAAGCTAAAATATGTCAATTGATTTACAAATATATTACATTTATGAAATATTTGTAAATACAATTGACATATTTTTTTATTATGGATATACTCTTATTGTAAATAAAGTAGAAAAATGGAAAAGAAAAACGATTTGAAAAATAAATGGAGGAAAAAATGGAGAAAATAAGAAAATATATTGCAATTGTACTATTTACCGTTATAATAATAATGAATATGAAAATAAATTTCTCTATAGCAGCTCAGTTTAGAAATGAAGATAGTAATAATATTTATAATATAGATGAAAGTAAATATCCAGGTTATGCAACATTACTACAAAATTTAAAAAATCAACATCCAAATTGGAAATTTATATTACTTTACACAGGATTAGACTGGAACTATGTAATAAAAAGTGAATATACGGGACATGGAACTAGCCCAAAAAGTTTGATACAAGGAAAAAGTGGAGAATGGATTTGCTCTATTTGTGGAACAAAAGTATATGACAATGGAACATGGAATTGCGCTTCTGAAGCTGCTATTGCTTATCAAATGGATCCAAGAAACTTTTTAGATGATACTAATGTATTCCAATTTGAAAGATATGTTTATGTTGAAGGAGCGCAAAATAGAAGTGGTGTAGAAAGATTAACATCTGGTAGTTTTGTTTCAGGCTCTAATTATACTGATGCTTTTATGGAAGCAGCTAGAATATCAGGAGTAAGTCCTTATTTTCTTGCTTCAAGATTATTGCAAGAACAAGGTTCAGGTGGAAGCACAACAGGTAAAGGAATGACAGACTCAGATGGAAATACATATTATAACATGTTTAATATAGGAGCATATCCAACTGCCAATGCAACAATTATTCAAAATGCTTTGGCATATGCAAAATCACAAGGCTGGAATACACCAGAAAAATCCATTATAGGTGGAGCACAGTTTGTATACAATAACTACTTACAACAAGGACTAGATACGGTTTACTTACAGAAATTTGACATAGATGGATCTGATGGTACTTTGTTTAGCAATCAATATATGCAAAATATTCAAGCACCGGAAACAGAAGGCAGAAGAGTAGCCAGTACATATAGAAATGAAGGAACATTAGATTATGGTTTTACTTTTGTAATTCCAATGTATGAAAATATGCCACAAGGTCCATGCCCTATTCCTTCTGCAAACAAAGTATGCACGAAGAATGCTGTTATTACAGGAGATGAAGTGAGAATTAGAGATGCAGGGAGCTTATCTGGAAATATAATAAGAACTGTAAATAGAAATGAATCAGTACTTGTTATTGAAGAAGCTGTATCTACAACAGATGGACTATATTGGGACAAGGTTGTTTTATCTGATGGCACTATAGGATATGTAGCTAACAAATATTTACAAACGGTGGCTGATGTAACAAACTGTAATGAGAAAGTGTATGCAACTACTATAGCTAATTTAAGAAATGGACCAGGACTTACAGGAACTACTGTTATCACTACCTTAACAATTGGGCAGGCAATGACTAGAATTCAAATAGGAATGTATAATAAAGATGGTTATAGCTGGGATAGAGTAATGCTAGCAGATGGAAGGCAGGGATATGTTGCAACAAATTATATATCAGTTAATAATTCAGGAGGAGAAGAGATAAGGATTAATGCAGATGGACTAAATGTAAGAAATGGACCTGGAACTAACTATAATGTAATCAGAACACTTAGTGATGGTACTATTGTTACAAGGATAGAAAAGGCACAAGCTAAAGATGCAAACGGATATTACTGGGACAGAATAGTTATGCCTGACGGGCTAGAGGGATATGCTTCGAGATATAGCCCAGATGGAAATAAGTTATACTTAGTGCCTACTAATGAAACACCAGAACCAGAACCTATAAAAGAAAACAATGATTTTAAATTAGAAGATGAAAATCAAATAATAGAGGTAGAGCCTAAAACTAATATCCAAAATATTCAATCTAAAGAGGAGTATAAAAATGCAACAGCTACAAATGAAAGATTAGCTACAGGAAGTACAGTAACCATAGGAGACAAAACTTACACAGTTGTTAAGCTAGGAGATATTAATGGAGATGGATATATTGATAGTGGAGATACCTTTGTTATAAAACAAGTCATCAAAGAAGTGAAAAACTTGGAAAATGATAATTATAAAAAGGCAGCAGATGTAAACTTTGATGGATACATTGACAGCGGAGATTCATTTCTATTGAAGAGAGAAGTTATGGAAATACAAAGTATATATTTAAATAAGTAAGAGAGGAGTCTAACAAATGGTAAAATTAAATAAAAAAGCACTGCTGATTATAATTGGAATATGCCTTTTGCTGTTACTAATTTTTAGTTCAAAGACATATGCAGCCAATGCAAGCATTAGTTGCAATGGAACAGCTACTGTAGGGGAGGCAATTACAATTTCTGTTAGTGGAAGTGCAGTACAATGGAATCTAACTTTAAGTGTTAATGGAACAGTAATTGCGCAAAGTAATGAATTAGACAATTACGAAAGTAATATTCCTATTTCATTTTCTGGAACATATACACCAACATCAGAAGGAAATATTACTGTAACATTAACAGGATCTATAACAGAATATGAAGGAGGAGTTGTAACGAGAAATTTTGCAAGTAAAACGATTACCGTACAAGCAAAACAAGAACCAGAGCCACCTGTAAATAACAATGCAAATTCTAATACTAGCACAAATACAAATACAAATACTGGTACAAATACAAATACAAATACAAGTACAAGTACGAATAGTAATACTAATATAAACAAAAATACTACAACAATTTCAGAAACGCCGACAAAGTCAAGTAACAATTACTTAGAATCTATTAAATTAAGTGCAGGCACTTTATCACCAGAATTTAACAAAAGAGTTACATCCTATACAGTAAATGTAGAGGAAAACACAGAGAAAATAAGAATTACAGCACGAGCAGAAGATGATGATGCAAAAGTTAAAGGAGATGGTGAAATTACATTAGAAGATGATGAAACAATTGTAAAAATACAAGTAGTAGCAGAAAATGGTAGTACAAATACATACACAATAAAAGTACAAAAAGGAGCTAGTGATGAAGAAGAAAATAGAACAATAGGAATACAAGCAATTGGCTTGGACGCTATAAAAGAAAATGGAGAATATATTAAAGTAGAATTAATGCCAAGTTTTGATCCTCTTATTTATGAGTATACTTGTAGTGTAGAAAGAGATGTTGTTTCTTTATCTGTAGAAGCTGTTCCAAACATAGAAGGAATGACTGTAGAAATATTAGGAGGAAAAAATTTAGAAATAGGAGAAAATGTAGTTACTATTATTGTAAAAAATCCTGAAACAGAAGAGACATTAACATATCAAATTTTGGTACAAAAAAGTTCTTTAGATGAGGAAGCTTTGAGCACCTTAAAAGAGCAACAAGAACAGCATGCAAAAGCAGAATTAATTAAAAAAATTATATTTGCAATATGTGTATCTATTATAACTATAGCTGGAATTATATTTGCGATTATTGAATACAAATATGTAAAAACAAAAGAAAATGCATTTGGCGACTCAGAAGTTCCAGAATATAATGAAAATATGACTCTTGAAGATGAATCAACAGAAATAAAAGATAATTCATTTAAAGGCAAAAAAAGTGGAAGACATTTTTAAAAAGATTAAAAAGATTAAAAAGAAGGGAGATATGTTAACTTTAAATAGTTAACAATACTAAAATTATGGAAGTAAAAAGATGTATACGCTGTGGAAGTTTTTATGCAGGTAATGAGAATACATGTAAATTATGCACTGTAAAAGATAGAGCGGACATACAAACATTAAATAATTATTTTGAAGAGAATGAGGCTGTTTCTTCAATTAATGCTCTAGCATTAAATACCAATATAACAGAAAAGAATATTGCTAGACTAATTGAAAATAATCAATTACCCAACATAAACATTATAGGGAATGAAAAAAACGGAATGAATAATATAAGTATCAATTTGTAATTACTTGAATATGATAAAAAGAAGTAAGTTTATTATATAACTTACTTCTTTTTATCATATTACTGATTAGCAACAACCACCTTTGTTACCACCGCAACAGCAACAAATTAAAATTAAAACAATTATAATCCAGATGCAATCATCTCCAAAACCAAATCCGCATCCTCCTCTGTTTTCTGGCATATGATTTCCCCCCTTTCTAAGTAAATATTTTCTGTAGTACAAATGTAAAGCAAAAATTCCACATAAAAAGAGTTGATTAATTTTGACAGCAACAATTTTTGTTGCCACAACTACAGAAAAGCAGTAAGAATAGGATAATAAACCAAAGTATTTCATCATTACAGCAATTTCCCATGTGTAATACCTCCTAAACAAAAGAATTCTTTATCTGTTTCCTTAGTATGGTATATATTATTCGAAAGACAAATTAAGTGTTACAAAAAAGTAAAATGAAATGGTAAAAAAAAACATGAAAAAAAAGGGAAAAAAGTGTTGACATGAGAGCGCAAGTATGATAATATATAAGAGTACTAATCAACAAATGAAATATGTTAACTAAATTAGTAATAAAAAGGAATAGCGAGAAGAGAAAGTGGGCTAAATTACTAATTTTTCTTTTGCCCAAAAGAAGTGGATAAAAAGAGAAGAAAAAAGTAAAAAAAATTCAAAAAATGTGTTGACAAATGTAGTTTGTGATAGTATAATAAAAAACGTCTCTAATAAAGAGAAAAGCACATTGAAAAATAAATAATAAAATGAAAAAGAAACCAAGAAAATTTTCTAAAAGAAAATAAAAAAAAGGACCTGAAAATTCCAAAAAAGGAAAAGAAAAAAATAAAAGAGTCAAGAGCTCTAAGAAATAATTAGAGAGTTTGATCCTGGCTCAGGATAAACGCTGGCGGCGCACATAAGACATGCAAGTCGAACGGAAGTCGTTATAAATGGAGAGAAGATTTATCGGATTGAAATTTATAACAAAGGCTTTAGTGGCGGACTGGTGAGTAACACGCAAGCAACCTGCCTATTAGAGGGGAATAACAATGAGAAATC
>CALXJM010000004.1 GCA_944388625.1 uncultured Clostridia bacterium | reverse complement strand
GTAACACAAATATAGAGAAATTTTGAAAAAGTTTGAGAAAAGAAAAAAGGCTTAAAATAGCCCAAAAACAATTTAAGAGACTTGTAAAAAGTCTCTTTTTCTGGTCGGGGTGACACGGATCGAACGTGCGACCTCATGGTCCCAAACCACGCGCTCTACCAACTGAGCCACACCCCGCTATAACATTTTTTAATAAAGTACTTATATAATATAGCATATTTTTTTATTAAATGCAAGAAATTTTATAAAAATTCTTAAAAAAATTAAAATTTCTATTGAAACTTGTAATAAATAAATGTATAATAAATAAGTGTTAGTTGCGCCTGTAGTTTAGCTGGATAGAATGGCAGGCTACGAACTTGCAGATCGGGGGTTCGACTCCCTCCAGGCGCACCATAAAGGCATTGAATAAAAGATTTCAGTGCTTTTTTATTTTAATATTTTTAAAATTCTTTGAATATCCTTTGCCTTCTCTTTCGAATTTTTTTAATTATTTTAATTTCCAAATTAATTTAGCATTACCTCTAATATTAACAATTCTATTCTTTTGTCTCAAGTTTGTTAATAAATATGAAACCTTTTTATATTGTCTGGTACTCTTATATAATGTAAATGTAAAACAGAAAGGAAAATAATCATGAAAGAATTAATAGAAAAAGCACAGGCCAGAGATCACTTTGCCTTTGCTGCTCTTCTAGAACTATATAAACAGGATTTATATAAATTAGCTTTGGCAAAATTAAAAAACACATTCGATGTAGATGATGTTATACAAGAAACTATCATATCAGCTTATGTAAAGCTTCCTCAGTTAAAAGACACTTCTAAATTTAAAATGTGGTTATTTAAAATACTAATTAATAACTGTAATATGTTCTACCGAAAAAAAAAGAATATTCCTACACCTTTTGATGATATATCTTCTTCCTTGACCTCTGATGAGACTCTTTTTAATAGAATAGATTCTCGTCTTAACTTTTATTCAATTTTACAACCACTCACAGAAAAAGAAAAAACTATTGCAATTTTATATTATGCTTCTGATTGTTCTATTAAAGAAATTAGTAAAATTCTAAAAATGAATTCGAATACAGTCAAAACAAATTTAAAACGAATTAGAGAAAAGCTAAAAGAAAAATTAATTAAAGGAGAGAATATTTATGAATGATGATTTTGATACTTTACTTAGAGATAAATTAAAGCAAAATATAGATGTGCCTGAAAATTTTACCAGTATCATTTTAAGTTCTATTCAAAAAGAAAAAATAGAAAAAATAAATCATACACAGCATTCTTTAAAAAAACTAGCTATTGCTTTTTCATTGTGCATTACATGTATCAGTATTTTAGTTGTTAGTGCTTATCCTGGTTTCCAATTTATTTCTAAACCGGAAATTGGTTATGTAACAAGCAGTCTAGAAGAAGCTGTAGAAAATGGTTACATTCAAAATGTGGATATGGATTATATGTATTTCAATAATATTGGCATAAAAGTTAATTATATTGTTATGTCCGACTATAATTTGGATATTTTATTTGACTTAAAATTTTCAGGAGAATTGTTAGAAAACGTATCACACATAGAACTCGGTAATCTACTAATATATGATGAAAATAATAATCTACTATTTTGTGGCTATAATGAAAAATTAGCTAAGAAATTTTTTGACTCTAATAATATAAAGTACCAAGGAAGCGTTCTTGATAAAAGTTATGAAAGCGGATATATGTGTGAACCAATAGAAACTTCTCCACTTCATATTAAATATAAGTATGCAATTCGTTCCGTAAAAGGATTTCCAAACAGTAAAAAGTTATATATCTCTTTTGATTCTGTTTCTATAAATAATAACAGCCAAGCAAATGAAAAAGGAAAATGGGCTTTTGAATTAAATTTACCTGAAAAGTTTTATAATCGCATTTCCAAAGAATATGTTTTGTGTGAACCTAATGATTTTATTAAGTTAAAGCAAGCTACCGTTACAGATACTTTAATGCAAATTACTTATATAGTTTTAAATAAAAAGGCATTTTTTATGGATTATTATATTACTGATAGCAATGGAAAAAGATATAACTATAATATTGTTGGTTCTGGTAGAACTGTTCAAAATGGAAATGAAGTTATTATCACTTTTCCGCTTAATTTATCAAGCGCAACAGAGCAGTTAATTTTCCATATTGGTAATGATTTAGAATTTGAATTAGAAGTTGCCCCAGAGTAATACTCTGGGGCTTTTTGAGAGGGAAACGCATACTTATCTAAGTCAATATGTCCATGTATAAAAACTCATTCCAACCCAACAGCCGGCATCACGATTCAGTTCATAGTAGAAGTAATAATCTCCAGCAGTCACATTGTTAATTATTTCTAGCTTCGCTTCTCCTGATTCGATAGTGAAAGAATGCTTCGTGTACCCCAAAGTATCTTTGAGCTTTACGGTCAAAGTTCCACCATTTCCATCAGTAGCAACAAATCCAATCTGTAATCTACCAGTACAGGTTTTTGGAACGTGAAATATTCCACCTACATTACTTCTAGTAAACGTGAATTCGGAATAAGGCTTAAAGTACGTTGTGCTTCGGGGCTGAACTTCGTTCACTTCTACCGTCGATTCTGCTGTAGCAATTACAGGGCAAACTGTAGTTGCAATTACTAGTGCCGCTACAATAATCCGTGAGAAGAATTCTTTCAGGTCTCGTTTCATTGCAATGTCCTCCTTCTCCTTATAATGCATTTCCCTCTCTATTTATTAATACCTAATAGGTATTAATAAATCACCTATCGGTTATATATTTATAATATAACATCTCAATTCATTTTATCAATAAAAGTAGAAAAAAGTAGAATTTTTTATTTTCTGAAACTTTTTGTTACTTTATTGCATCTTTATTTATAGACAGGTGGGGTTTTTATGAATAATTTATTTATCTTTAGTCAAGACTTATTTTTGGTTCAGGAGTTATTTAATTTTATAGTTACACATAGCTCTAATATTAAATTACAAGTTTTTTTAATTTTCATATTTTATTTGCTGTTTTTCAATTAAATTATAAACAGATAACTCTTTTTTATTTTTTTCTTTTTCAGTCATTTTTATTGCTGTAATTTGATTATTGGTATATGTTTTATAGTAATATATTCCCTTGTTAGTATTCATACAGCAAGAATAAATAGTAATATCAACTTTATTTTCTTTGGTTATTGTTGCTCCTTGTACAAAAGTAACTGAATCTAGTATGTGAAAAAATTGAGTTACAGAATTTTCTTCATCATCATTGCAAATTGAATTTAATTTGTTAAAAGCTGCTCTAATAAATCTTGATGCGGATGAATTGTCTCCCGGCAATCCTATTGCTCCCATGCCTTGTCCATATTGTTCCAATTTTATTTTGCTTGAAAATTTACTTTTATCATAATATGGTGTTAAATTACTATAATTATTTATATTCATCAAATGATAATCAAAAGGAGGGTTGTTCGTAAGAACACCTATTGGGTTGTCGTAAATTTTTAATCCTTCCTTCATTTGTTCAACTATAATGCAATTAGTTCCATCACTTATCATCCAGTGCAAGTCAGTTATTGGTAGGTTCTCTGCAAATGGTATATTCGTTATATTTAAATTTGGAATTATTTTCTTTACTTCTTCTACAGTTGAGCATAATCCTAAAAAATATGGTATAAGCTCATAAGGTGCTAAATTAAACTTTGAATCATCAGGATTAAAAAAATAAGCATTTTTAGGAAAATATAATCCTGCTATTGCCAAACCTTTTTCATTTGTAGCTTCTGCATATAATGGATAGTCTTCAATTACCGTTGCCATTCCTATTATGGAATATTTTGTATTAATTATACTTTTATTTTTTAATTTAAACTTATATTCCCTTGGTGTAATAACAACCTTTTCATTAAATCGATACTCTAAATCTAAGGTTCTTCCGAAGTAATTATTGCCTGTTTTAAAGTTTATACATGTGCACATAAACATTTTCCTTTCTTACGTTAATATTTTTAGCTTTTATTTATTACAGTATACCATATATTTACTTATTTTTACCGTCTGTTAAGTTTTTTATAATTTCTTGAATATTCCAATTTAATTAATTAGTTATTTTACATATTATGTTGATTGTGGTATAATGATTTTATCTTAGCCATGTGCTGAGATAATTTATTAAGAAGGAGGTTTTGTTGTGAAGAGCAAATGCATGAACATCTGTAGTAGACTCGTCATGACCATATATGCCTGCCCATTTTGTGGTGCAGAATACATGGTTATTGTAGATGAGAACAACTTTGAAGAGGAATACACCGTATTCAATCAAGGAGAATACGACCACAGTATTCTAACCCACAACAAAGAGTTCCAATGTGAACTCTGTCGGGAATACTTGCGTGTTCCTGATTGAATCTCCTATAGGCAGAAGCTTCATGCTTCTGCCTATACACTAAAAACTCACACATATATTCTAGCGAATATAGTGTGAGTTTTTTGGTTACTACCTTTTTAATATTTCCTTAAAGGCTGTTTGATTATGAGTGTAATAGACAATACGTTCTTTCATTACGTTTCCATTGATGTCATAACTATTTACTATAATTCTAGAACACTCCTTACATACATTTCTTTTTATAACATCTTGAGACTTCTCATCAAACATTTCCTGCCAGTTTGAGTGAAATTTAATTTCATCCGCCCAATTTTTATTTGGCATAAGATAAGCATTAGCTCCATTTTCAGTTTGTACAAGTTTAATTCTTTTATGATGTATAGGGTTTAAATGCCCTGCAGTCCATCCTGAAAGAAATTTTATACCTTGTGCTTCATCTCCTTCGAATACTACTTTAGCAATAGAGCTTTCTCCGTGATGCAATAAATCTCTGACACATAATGGGTATACTACTGAAAACTCCTCACCGTCTTTCCATACGAAGGTAAACTTGAGGAATTCTCCTGCGAGCATATCAGCTCCTGCTTGTTTAAGTGATTCTACGATTTTTTCAGGTTTCAGATTTAAGTTTTCCTCCTCTAATTGTTTTAACTCTTGTTCTGTAAGTATAAAATATTTGCATCCTTCTAGCACATAATCCATGATAGCAACTTCTCCACTATAAAGAATTGGATCTTTACTAACAATTTCTACAGATTTTCTGCCTTGCAGCATTAGAATCCGTCGCATTCTTGGAAAGCTTATGATTTCCTTCCTTATTCTTTGTAGTCTCTTCCCCTCTAAGAACTCTCTGGCTTGATATATGGCAATATACCTGTTCTTATATTGCTCTGCCTCTACCCAAATGTCTTGCTCTACTATGAACCTTCTTTCTCCTATCTGATTCAAAAATGGTAATACCGTTTCACCTAAATACCGTTCAACAGTAATCTTGGTCCCCTTCAGCAATTTCATTACACTCATGTATGCTCCTCCTTTTTGTTTCGTAGTAACCAGCAGTTTTTCTTAAATAGGATTTCCTTTTTAAGTTCACCGCTTTCCTACGTGGAATATAAATATTATATCATTTTACTTTACATAAATCAATAATGTCTCCTTTTTAGTTTTTTTAGAATTGAAGGTTAGTCAATGATGTGTCACTCTTATTATATTTTTCTAGATACAGTATTTGCTATAGAAAACATAATAAATACAAATGCATTTACTACTACAATACTTGCTCCTGTTGGAATTGAAAACACATATGAAAATACTATTCCAAAGAAAAAGCAAAATACAGATATTATAGCAGAACATATAATAACATTTCTAAATGTTTTTACTATTTTCATTGATGTAAGTGCTGGAAAAATAATTAAACTAGAAATTAGCATAGTTCCCATAATTCTCATTCCAACTACGATAGTAATTGCAGTTAATATTGCAATTACCGTATTATACAGGTTTGTTTTTACTCCCGTTGCTTTTGCAAAATTTTCGTCAAAAGTTACTGCAAAAATTTTATTATAAAAAATTAAAAATAGTGCAAGTACTAAAATTGATAATATAACACTTATATATACATCTATTTGGCTCATTGCAAGTATGCTTCCAAACATATAACTAAATACATCTGTATTTAATCCTTGACTTAAAGAAGTGGTAATAATTCCTATGGCGATTGATACTGTGGATATAATAGCTATAGCCGCATCTCCGTTGATTTTATTAGTTTTACTTATTTTGAGCAATGCTATTGCTGAAATAATAACTACTGGTATAGAAACATAAAGTGGTGTTAAATTTAATGCAACTGCTATTGTTAGTGCTCCAAAAGCCACATGGGATAGCCCATCTCCTATCATAGAGTATCTTTTTAAAATAAGGCTTACTCCTAGTAGGGCAGAACAAAGAGCAACTAATGTTCCTACTAAAATAGCTCGTACAATAAAAGTGTAAGAAAGCATTTCTTGAAGTACGCTAAGCATCTTCTCCACCTCCTATAAACGTTTTTCCAATATCACTTTTAACATAGTCTTCTGTAAGACCAAAAAATTCTTTTTTAGTTCTTATATGCAAAATCTTATTAGCATTTTTTAAAGCAAAACGAATATCGTGTGATACCATGATAATAGTAATTCCTTCTTGATTAATTTTCTTAATAATTTTGTACATTTCTTTAGTTACTTTTGGATCCAAACCAGCAATTGGTTCATCTAATAGCAGTATTTTTTTAGTGGCACACAATGCTCTTGCTAGCAATACTCTTTGTCTTTGTCCCCCAGAAAGTTCTTGATAAGATTTATATTTTATGTCATTTAGTCCTAGTTTATTTATATTTTCTTCTGCTTTTTGCTTTTCCTTTTTAGAATAAAATGGGTGTATTCCTTTATTGTTTAAACAGCCAGATAGAACAACTTCCCATATAGATGCTGGAAAGTCCTTTTGTATTATTGATTGTTGTGGTAAATATCCAATATCTTTTTTACTAACATTTTCTCCAAATTTAATTTTTCCAAATTTAATTGGTTCTAATCCCAATATTGCTTTTAATAAAGTACTCTTCCCAGAACCATTTTCTCCTACAATGCAAATATAATCTCCTTCTTCTACTGAGAATGAAACATCTTTTACCGCTTCTGTATTTTCATAATTAACACATACATTTCTGCATTCTAATTGTTTCAAAATATTTTCCCCCTCTTTTAATTTAATGCTTCTTTTAGAGTATTTATATTTTCTTTCATTAAACTTACATAAGTAACTCCATTTAAAAATTCGTTCTTACTTACATTCTGACAAGAATGTAAACACATTGCTTTAGCTCCAGTTTCTTCAACTAGAATATCACATACTTTTTTTGTACTCATTTCTATGTATAGTACTACTGGTATTTCATCTGTTTTTATTTTTTCTATTAAATAAGCAAGTGTACCTGCTGCTGGTTCTGTTTCAGAACTGCAACCTGGAAAAGCTGCTACATATTCTAATCCATAAGCTTCAGTAAAATATCTAAAAGGAAATCTATCTCCAAATATTAGTTCTTTTCTTTTTGCATTTGATACAATTGAAGATATTTCTTTATCTATTTGTTCTATTTGTTCTATGTAACTTTGAGCATTTTGTTCATATTTTGTTGCGTTTTTCATATCTTTTTTTTGTATAATATTTGAGATTTTTTCTACGAATGTAATTGCATTTTTTGGGTTTGTCCAAATATGTTCATCATACTCTATTTCTTCATGTTCATTGTGCTTACCTATTTGCATTCCTTCTACGATTTCTTCTTCTAAAACTTCTACATAATCCATTAACTTTATAATCTGCATTTGACTTGTATCTAAAGAGCTTAATATAGTTTCTACCCAAGCTTCATTTTCTCCACCAATATAAATAAATATATCTGCATTTTGTATTTTAACAATATCCATAGGAGTTGGATCATAAGAATGAACTTCTACTCCTGGATTTACTAATAATTCTATTTCAGCTTCACTTCCTACTACTGCTCTTGCAAAATCATAAGCAGGAAATATGCTTGCTACAATGCTAATTTCTTTTTGCTCTTCTTTTAATGTTTTTTTTGAACCTATTTCTACTAATCCTATTAAAAAAAATATTAGGAAAATAGTTGTAATTATCATTATTATTTTTCTTTGCATTTTTCTTTCCTTCCTAAACATTCTTTACAAACACCATAAAGTACAGTTTTTGATGTGTCTAATTCAAAATTGTGCTCATGTAATAAATGCTTTTGAATATTTTTAAGACCTTCGCAATCCATGTGTAACAAAGCACCACATTTATTGCATTTTAAGTGGTAGTATTCTGTTTCATCTTCTGATATATATTGGTAGCATGCACTTGCTCCTTCTTCTATAAAGTATTTTCTTACTTGATTTTTGTTAATCAGAACATCTAAATATCTATATACTGTAGTTTTTCCAACAGATTCTCCTTGTTGTTTTAAATGTTCTACTATACAATCTACACTAATATGTTTATTTTTGTTTTGTATTAAATACTGTAAAATGGCTTCTCTTTGTTTTGTTTTATATTCTACTACTTTCTTCAATGTAACATCTCCTTTAAATATGAAATTGAATTTCATTTTCATATTGTATCATAATTTCACAAAAAAAGGAAGCTTTTAGCTTCATTTAACAAAAAAACATCTGCATTTTACTGCAAATGTTTTCCATATAAAACAAATTTTATTAAACATTATTTATAATTTCTTTAATAACTTCCCCTGCTATAATGAGTCCTGCTGTTGCAGGTACTATCATAATACTTCCGGGAACTTTTTCTCCTGTTTTAATTGGTTCTTCGTTAGAGTAAACTACTTTTAGTTTTTTTACTCCATTTTGTTTTAATTCTTTTCGCATTTTTTTAGCAAGAGGACATACTTCTGTTTTATAAATATCCGCAACTTCTAGTTTGGTTGGATTTAATTTATTTCCTGTTCCCATTGAGCTAATAATATTTATTCCTTCATTTTGTGCTTTTAAAATTAATGCAATTTTGCTATCAACTGTATCAATTGCATCTACTATATATGTATAATTAGTAAAATCATATTCGTTTTGATTTTCTTTTGAGAAGAAAATCGGATATGTGTGTACTTCTAAATTGGGGTTGATTTCTAATAATCGTTCTTTCATAACATCAACTTTTAGTTTACCTATAGTTTTAATTGTAGCTATAATTTGCCTATTTAAATTGCTTTGGCTTACAATATCTGAATCAAATAAATCTATTTTTCCTATTCCTGTTCTAGCTAATGCTTCACATGCATATCCGCCTACTCCTCCAATTCCAAATATTGCTACTCTAGCTTTGCTCAATTTTTCTATTCCTTTTTTGCCTAATAGCATTTCTGTTCTCGCCCAAGGAGTTTCCATATTAGTAATCCTTCCTTTCTAAAGCACATATTTCATAGTAAAACTGTATAAAGCTATATACTCTTATTATATTTTTGTTTATTATATTATGATTAAATACATTGTCAAATAAGAATGTTTTTATTCCTTCATTTTGTAAAGCTTCACAATTTTCTTCTTTATCATCTAAAAACACATCTATTCCTATTTGTTTACAATATTTGCCTTTTTGTTTGCACTCTACTATAAGTTCATCATATTCTATTTGATTTTTTTCTAGCCATTCTTTTGATTCTTCATATGGATTTTTAAAATATTTTCTATCTCTAGCAGAAATAATATATATAGTATGCCCTTGATTTCTTAGTTTGTGAATAACTTCTTTTGCAAATTCTCTTGGCTTGTTTTCTTTTTCTGCTTTGCCTAAGCTTTCCCACCATAATTGTAAATCAGTTTCTTCATCCCAATCGAATATATCTGTTGTATCTCTTCCATTTGGGTTTTTTAAACTCTTTCCTTCTCTTTTTTCATAATCAAATTTTTGTCCATAAGTAAGCCTTAATTCATGCGCATATGTTAGTGTATCATCAATATCAATTCCTATTTTCATACATTCTCCTATTATTACAATTTATCTATGCTTTTACTTCATTTTCTGAGCTTCCTTTTGTAAAAATATTTTTAATATTTTTACAAGTGTCACTTGCTATTTTATTCAGTGCTTCTTCTGTAAAAAACGCTTGATGTGATGTAATTACTACATTTGGCATTGATAGCAAAATTGATAAGTCTTTATCTCTCATATATGAATTAGACATATCATTTAAAAAATATTCTTCTTCATCTTCATACACATCTAGTCCTACTCCACCAATCTTTCCTTCTCCTAATTTTTGAATTAAACTATCTGTGTCTATTAATTTTCCTCTACTTGTATTAAGTAATATAACCCCATCTTTCATTTGACTAATAGTTTCTAAATTAATCATTTTATAATTGTCTTCTGTTAAAGGGCAATGTAGAGAAATAATATCTGATTCTTGTAATAGTTTTGGTAGTTCTACATATTCATATCCAATTTGATTCGCAGCCTTTTCATCTGGATACATATCATAAGCTAGTATTCTTGTTCCAAATCCTTTCATAATTTGGCAAAATACTTTCCCTATTTTTCCTGTTCCTATTACCCCTACTGTTTTTCCGTGAATATCAAATCCAAGAAGCCCATTTAGAGTGAAATTGTATTTTTTAGTTCTTTGATAAGCTTTATAAATTTTTCTATCTATACTTAATAAAAGTGCTACTGTATGTTCTGCAACTGCGTAAGGAGAATATGCCGGAACTCTTACAACTTGTATCCCTTCAGGTATGTGTTTCATGTCTACATTATTATATCCTGCACAGCGAAGTGCAATTAATTTTACATTACATTCTTTCAAAATTTCTATTGTTCTTTGATCTACTACATCATTTACAAAGATACAAACTACATCATACCCTTTAGCTAATGGTGCTGTTTCACTATTTAATTTAGATTCTAAATAAGTTATTTCATATCCATAATCTTTATTGTACTTATCAAACAATGTTTTGTCATATTCTTTTGTATCAAAAAAAGCAATTTTTATCATTCATCTTCCTCACTTTCCATATTGTCTATGGTTTTACTTTTTACTAAACAAATCTAGCTTTGTGAAAATTTTTCTAGCATGCCTACATTCCCGAAGAGGCATAAAAATTTTTATGTGCGATGTTATTTTTTGCTAAATCTGAAAATTGATTTTTCTCTCCATTAAAAGAGGTTGCATATATTGCAACCTCTTTTACGCTTTTATTAGTTTTGTTCTTCAAAAGAATCTTTACCTACACCGCAAAGAGGACATGCCCAATCATCTGGTAAGTCTTCAAATTTTACTCCTTCTACACTTTCATCATAAACATATCCACATACAGTACATACATATTTTTTCATTATTTTTCCCTTCCTTTCTCGTATAAACTAGTTTTTCTAGTTATTTCTTTATTCGTATAATATTACAAGTCCTTATTCTTTGTCAATACTTTTATTTGACTTCATATCCCAAATTTTGAATAGCTCTTTTCATTTCATCTATTTTCTGGTTTTCCTGCTCTATTTCTATTTTACCATCTTCTAATGTGATATTTACATTTTTTACTCCTTCCATTCCTAACAATTCTGCTTTTATGATTTGAGCACATTTATTGCAAGCTATACCATCTGCATAAAATATTGTTTTCATTCTTATATTCCCTTTCTGTTTCTTTTCTCATATTTTATCCGTTTTCTACTGTTTCATACATTTTATAAGTTAATAACTTTTTATCGCTATTTATAATTTATATTTAAACTTTTTCCATTCCTATTAATTTTATTTTATGTGATATATATTTTTCATTATCATTCATCTCTTCTGATAATTTTGTAGATATATATTTCTTATTATCGTCTGGAAATACTGTTACTATATTATGTGTATATTCACTTGCAATTACTCCTGCAAGAAAATTTGCTCCACTGGATATTCCCACTCCGAGACCCAATTCTCTTGCTATTTTTTTACTCATTTGAATACTATCTAAATCATTTACTACTATTACCTCATCTATTATTTCCTTATCTACTATACTAGGAATAAAGTCATCTCCAATTCCTTCTATAAGATGACTTCCTGTGTTTACTCCCTTTGTTAATATTGGCATTGTATCTGGTTCCATTCCATATATTTTTGCTTTTGGAAGATGTTCTTTTAAGTATTTCCCAACTCCCATTAATGTTCCACCGGTTCCAATACCAGATACAAATCCTCCAATATCCTTTAAATTATCTACAATTTCTCTAGCTGTTGATTCATAATGTGCTTTTACATTATTTATATTATCAAATTGTTTAGATCTATATCCTTTTATTTGGCTGGATAATTCATCTGCTCTTTTTATTGCTTCTAAAAATCCACCTTCTTTTCTTGATACTAGATAAACCTTAGCACCATACATTTCCATGATTTTTCTTCTTTCTAAGCTTACCCAGTCTGGCATAAAAATATGCACAGGGTGCTTATAGTATGCTCCTATAGCAGCTAAAGAAATTCCTGTGTTTCCGCTTGTTGCCTCTACAATTGGCTGATTTTCAGTTAATTCTCCATTTCTTATAGCTTCTTGTAAAATGTAGTTTACCATTCTATCTTTTATACTTCCTGTAAAATTATAATATTCTAATTTTGCATATAAATATTTTTCCTTCCCTAAATATTCATATTTTATCATTACCATAGGAGTATTACCAATAAATCCATCTAAATTTTTAATCATTTTTCTCACCCTTTCTTAGGTTATTTTATGCTAAATAACAAATTTTGCTGCACAGAAATATTCTGTGCAGCAATTATTAGTGTAACTATTAAAATAAAATTGTTAAAATTAAATTGTGATTATACATAAAGTTACCTAAAATAGATGAATTGATCATTTCAAATAATGCTACATTATTAACCATAGGAGCTATTAGCGACAATAGAGCTAACACCACATATACAATTAAAATTCCTTTTAAAAGTCCATAAATTGTTCCTCCCAATTTATTAAATTGTTTAATAATTGGTAATTCTGCAAGGGCATTTACCAATGCTCTGAAGAAGAATAAAATAATTTTTGTTCCTATGTATAGAACAATTATAACTACTACTCGAATAGTAGTTGCTGTAATTTCTCTTGCCATAGCTCTAACACCAACATTTTTTACATCTGTAGTATATTTGTTAATATAATCTACCACAATTTGTGAAGTGTTATTAATATCTTCTTTTTCAATTTCTTTTTCCTCTACATTTTCTTCTATTAATTTTTCTGTTAATGCTCCTTCTATTTCTTGTGCAACTGATGTGTTTTCCATAATCCAATTACTGATTGGTCCAGATAAAAGAATAGCAACTAAAATAGCTATAAAAAATGAAATAATTTTAAATATAACTCCTACCAAACCCTTTTTGTAACCTATAAATGTGCATAATAAAATAACTGCAATAATAATTATGTCCATAATAACCCACATAATTTTCGCCCTCCTATAAACTAATAATTTCTACTTTGTTTCGTTCCACAATTCCTGCTATATTACTACTAAGAACTACTTCCCTTATTTCTTGTGATGAAACATATTTTTTTATTAACCATCCATTGGTTCCAACAAAATGAATTTCTGTTCCTATATTTAGTGCAATAATATCTCCATAAGTGTATATTCCTTTTGGAACTCCATCTAATGTATAAACTGATGTTTTTTTACTAGATGAATTGGTAATTTCTACAGTCGTTGCCATATCAAATAAATTTGATTCTTTTTTGGTTACCTTTACAATATTATTTGTCAAATCAATATCTGCAAAAAGGTCGTCTTCTTGAAATTCTGATAATGTATTTATTTCTTCATTTATAATTGAACCAATTCCGCTTTCATACATATAAACTAAGTTGTCCTGATAACTTAGTTTTGTTATAATTTGATTATTCATATTTTGGTTATTATAAATAATGGCTTCACTTGGAGTAGTTTGCGCTTTTTCTATAGAAATAATTTTAATTCCAGATTTAATTACTGTCCCACTAGAATTTGCCTCTGCTATTGCTAGATATTTATTATCATCAGATAAGTCAATATCTACACTATATGTAGTAGAAAGATATGTACTAAAAAGTTCTTTTCCCTCGGTGTTATATGTAGTAACTACTACTTTGTAGCTTGTACCTGTTAAAACCACAGATACATAGCCATTTTTATTTACATTTATTTTTGAAATTGAACCTTCAACATCTTTTTCCCATAAAATATTATTACCAGAAACAAGGTATAATTTTTTGCCACCGCTTTCTGCCACTACTAAATATTTGTTGTCAGCCTCAAATATTGGTTTAGAAATGTTCATGTTTAGACTTTGTACTTCTTTCCCAGAAGCATTATACATTTTTAATATATTTCCTGATAAAATAGCTATATGATTTTCTACTGCATACACATAGTTATTTGCACTTTCTTCTAATGGTATAGTAATAACATTTTCTTCCACAATTTCTTTGGCTAGAACATATTTATCTACTAATTTTCGAAAGTTTTCATTGACAATATAAAGTGTTATAACAAGTATAATACCTATAATTAATATAACAATAGCAGCAAATTTCAATATGTCTTTTTTGTTTTTTAACATTCTTTCTCCTTTTCTTTATTCATTACTGCCATAGTTATATCAATAATTTATATCTTTTTCAAGTTTTATAAAAAAATTTCACAATTCTCATTATATTTTGCAATTTACTGTATATTCAAAATTAGTTTTTTATATTATATTTTGAAATTGCTAATATTTGCATTAATCCTAAGTAACCAAATAATGGATATAAAATATTAACTAAGTTTGAAAATCCTATTTGTGAAATGAAAATACTTGTAATACAAATAAATACATTTACGTATTTATACTCTTTTGAATTATTCGCAATATTTTGTATAAATCCATATCCTGCTGCTATTGCTGAAGTAATAATAGCAATTATGATAACCCCTCCATATAAATATTTAAACACTTCTCCTAATTTACTTGCAATATAAACAAGTGGTATTTCTATATTTATTATCAAGTCTGTGCAAAGTAAAAAGAAAATTATGATTCCTAAAATAGTTAATATTCCTCCACATAAAATGGCTATCTTCATACTGTCTTTTTTGGATTGCGAAAAATTTTTTAAAGATAATAACATAGGAATTAATGTAATACTATTATAGCTTGCATAAATTATACTGTATAAAAATGGTTTTCCCCATTGAGCTTCAGTTTTTATTGTAAGTAAACTAGCATTATTAGTATACATTCCTCCCAAAGCTATAATAAAAATAACAATTACTGGTACTAGTATTTCATTTACCTTTACAATTCCATTTATATTTTTGCTAAATATTATGTAACATATAAAAGCTCCTATAGCTCCTCCTAGAAACATAGGAATTTTTAGTTCTTGCAGAAAATAAGCTCCAAATCCTGCTATCATAATATAAAAAGTAATTAGTAAAAAAGCATTTACGATAAAATTTATAATTCTATTTATTTGTTTATTTGTTCCAATTATTTTATGTAAAAATTGTTTGTATGTTTGAATTGAATTTTCTTTTGTAATTTCTAGTGTTTTATAAATAATATATGTTGTGAGCATATTAGAAATAAAAATTCCAATTAAGCCTTTATGTCCAAATTGTTGAAAAAACAATAAAATTTCTTGCCCGTGATGCAAAACCAGCTCCTATAACAGTTCCTACAATAACCATTGTAACTTTTAATGCATTTTTCATAGAGTCACCTCAATCAATTTTATTCACGAAAAATACCAATATGTATATTATTAAAAAAAAATAAGTTATACAAAACATTGATATTTCAATATTTTGTATAACTTATTGTCTTTGGTGATCCAGGAGGGATTCGAACCCCCGACCCACGGATTAGAAATCCGTTGCTCTATCCAGCTGAGCTACTGAACCATAATAAATACATTTATTATAATAACATTATTTATTGATTTTGTCAATTATATTTTTGCAAAATTTTTCTAAAATTGTGTGTAAAATTGCTTAACAAACTTTTCTTCCATTTTAATAAGAAACTTTCCCTAATACTCCTATCTTCTTTTGTATATTTTTCCTATTTTTGTTTATCCTATAATTACTATATATTAACTTTAATGGAAAGTTATATAATTTTTATGCAGAAAGGATTGATTATTTTATGAGCTCTTATTGGATTGACTCAAGTAAAAATTTATATACACCATACCCAAGCTTAGAAGAAAACTTATCAACTGATGTTTGTATTATTGGGGGTGGATTAGCTGGTCTTACATCTGCTTACCTTTTAAGTAGACGTGGACTTTCTACCATTATCTTAGAAAAAGATTCTATTTGTGCGCATACATCTCGGACATACCACACGGCAAAATTACTAGCTCTCACAATTTATTTTATAACTATCTTTTTCAGTCTTATGATTATACAACAGCCAAAAATTATTTAGATGCAAATCAAAAAGCTATTGAAAGCATTGAAACTATAATACAATTAGAAAATATTGATTGCGATTTTGAAAGACAAGATAATTATATATATACTCAAGATCCTAATTTGATTTCTCAATTTAAAGATGAAGTTGCAACTGTAAATAAACTTGGATTTCAAGCAGAATTTGTAGAAAAAATACCCTTGCCTATTGATATTGTAGGGGCCGTAAAGTTTCCAAATCAAGCTCAATTCCATCCAAGGAAATATGCTTTAGGCCTTGCTAATTCTATTACCAATCATTCTGGACAAATTTATGAGCATACAAAGGTTTTAGATGTAAAAAAAGAAGAAAACTATTATTTAACTTACACTAATAATCATTCAGTAAAATCAAAATATATAGTTTTAGCTTCCCACTATCCTATTATTAATTTTCCTGGTTTTTATTTTGTGAAAATGTATCAAAGCACCTCTTATGTTGTAGCTCTTGACACTCATGCACCTTTATTTGATGGTATGTATATCAATGAAGAAAATCCAACATATTCGTTTCGTACAGCTTTATATGATTCTAATCGCTTACTGTTAATTGCTGGCTCAGACCATAAAACCGGTATAAAAAAGGATTTATCTTCATCATATACAAGTCTAATTGAAAAAGCGAAATCAATATATCCAAATGCAGAAGTAAAATATACTTGGCGTACTGAAGATTGTATTCCTTTAGATAAAATTCCTTATATTGGTGATTTCTCAGAATTTATGCCAAATATTTTTGTTGCTACAGGTTTTAAAAAATGGGGAATGACTGGAACTAATATTGCTGCACATATTATATGTGATAAAATACTTGGACACAAAAATGAATATGAAGATATTTTTAGAGCAACTCGCTTAAAGCCTGTAAAAAATTATCAAGAATTTGGCAATGTTTTAAAACAAAGTGTTCAATCTCTTGTAATAGAAAAATTTAAAATTCCTAAGGAAACTTTAGATACTCTTAATAAAGAAGAAGGAAAAATAATAGAAATTTCTGGGCAAAAAATTGGTGTTTATAGAGACAAAAATGATAACTTTTACGGAGTTAAGCCTATTTGCTCTCACTTGGGATGTGAGTTATCTTGGAATAATTTGACTCATACTTGGGATTGCCCTTGCCATGGCTCCATTTTCTCTTATCAAGGCAAATCTTTATATGATCCTTCTATTAAAGATTTAGAAGTAGTTTCAATAGAATAATATTTTTTAGTTGCTTCTCCACATATGTGTTTTCTCTCGCAAATATACACTGTCTAAATACCCTTAACCTTGTTGCATAGTAAAAGTAGGGTAATCTTTTGCAGATCTTACCCTATTTTTTCATTTTTTAATATGAACTTAATTCCTTCTTTAACTCCTTGTATGTAATATTTTTTGCATAATTCTGCAGAATATATTTCGTATTTTTCTTCTTCTTCACAGAAAAGGTTTAATAGTCCTTTATTTTCTTTAATTTTTTCTAAAATATATTGTCTTACAGTTCGTATGTCATTTGCTTTTTTTATCACATCTGGATGTAATAAAGCTTTTTCTTGTACATCATACATTCCTTTTTCTAGCAAACTATTAATCTGACTTTCTTCATTTATTAGCTCTTCAATGTTAATGTTTTTGATATCCATAATTTCCTCCATTTTCATATTAATTTACAGGTTAATAGTATTTTAACTCTTTTAAATTTATATGTCAACTCTTATGGGGTAATCTTATTTTTCTTACTTTGTTATACTCTAGGAAAAGAAATGAGGTATCTATATGTATTTAGCAGACGCTATAGAAAAAAGGATTCAAAGTTTGTGTGCAGAAAGAAATATTACTATAAATAAGCTCTGTACTATTTGTGGAATTACGCAATCTACTATTAACAATTTAATTCACCGCAAAAAACAAAGTGCCACTATTTTAACTGTTATGAGAATTTGTAGAGGTTTAAATATAAAAATAAAGGATTTTTTTGATGATCCATTATTTGACGATTTAGATGATGATTAAAAAAAAGCATTTTTCAAACAAAAAATGCTTTTTTTTAATATAAATTTTTCTGTATATAGCAATACTAAATTAAAATTTTCTTTTTCTTGCTGCTTCTGATTTTTTCTTTCTTTTTACACTTGGTTTTTCGTAATGCTCTCTCTTTCTTACCTCTTGTAATACGCCATTTCTAGCACATTGTCTTTTAAATCTCTTAAGTGCATCTTCTATATTTCCATTATTTACTTTTACCTCTGACATCTATTTTCCCCCCCCTTTCGGGATACTCTACTAACTATTGTAGTTTTCATTCCTTCGAATGTTGTTATTATATATTAAAAAGAGGAGATTTGTCAAGCATTCTACATACTAAATTACAATATTTGATGAGATTTTCTGCTTTTATATTAAATATCATAATTTATTAATTTATGTGCTTTACTGCTTTTCTGTACATCTATAATTCGTTGATTACTAGAACCTCTAAATTTTAGCTTCATATCTTTTTTGTCTTCTTCAAATTTCCCATCTACTACTACATCAATGTATGACATTAATTCTTTTGTTTCATCCCATTTTTTTTCCATATTTCCTACAACATCTTTTTCATAGTCAAATCCTGTATAGCACCAGATAGTTTTTTCTGGATATTTTTCTTTTACTCTTTTTACTAATGGTAATATTCCTTTTTGATTAGCATATTCTAGTGGTTCTCCACCAAGTAATGTTAATCCAGATATATAGTCTTTATCTAAATCATCTAGCACTTTTTGAATTGTCTCTTCTGTAAATTTATTTCCATAATTAAAATCCCATGCACATTCATTAAAACATCCTTTACAATGATGGTTACACCCACTAACAAAAAGTGAAACTCTTACTCCTGGTCCATTAGAAACATCATATTCTTTTATATCTGCATAATTCATATTTAATCTCATTCCTTTCTCAAGGCATAATTTTTTTCAATATTATCTCTCATTACAAATGTGTTACTCTTGCTTTAATTTCTTTTGTTTTACCAGCATTCCAGAAATTTTCTCCTAAGTATCCACATGTTCTTCTAGTTACATTCATTTTAGCATGATCTTTATTTCCACAGTTTGGACATTCCCATTCATTATTATCATTAATTATAATTTCTCCGTCGAATCCACAAACATGGCAATAATCTGATTTTGTATTAAATTCTGCATATTGAATATTGTCATAAATAAATTTTACAAGTTCTTTCAATGCATCTAGATTTTTTGTCATATTTGGTATTTCTACATAAGATATAGCTCCTCCTGATGATAGAACTTGGAATTCGCTTTCGAATTTTAATTTTGAAAATGCATCAATTTTTTCTCTTACATCTACATGATAAGAATTTGTATAATATCCTTTATCTGTTACATCTTCAATACTACCAAATTTTTCTTTATCTATTTTTGCAAAACGATAGCATAAACTTTCTGCAGGAGTTCCATAAAGTGCAAATCCTATACCTGTCTCTTTTTTCCATCTGTCAGTTGTTTCTCTTAAATGTTTCATTACTCTAATTGCAAATTCATGTCCCTCTTTTGTTGTATGAGATACACCTTTCATTAGTTTTGTTACTTCATATATTCCTATATATCCTAAAGATATTGTAGAATATCCTCCTTTTAATAAACTATCAATTGTATCTCCATCTTTTAATCTTGCAATTGCACCATATTTCCAGTGAATTGGGCTTACTTCAACATTTGTGCCTAATAAAGCATAATGTCTACACATTAAAGCTTCTTTGCAAAGCTCTAGTCTTTCATCTAACAATTTCCAGAATTTTTCTTCATCTTTATCTGCAATTATTCCAATTTGTGGTAAATTAATACTTACTACACCTTGATTAAATCTTCCTTCGAATTTATAATTTCCGTTTTCATCTTTCCATGGAGCTAAGAAGCTTCTGCATCCCATTGGGCTAAATACATTTCCTTCATAATTTTCGCGCATTTTCTTAGCAGAAATATAATCTGGGTACATTCTTTTTGCAGAGCATTTTACAGCAAGTTCTGTTAAATAATCGTATTTTCCGCCTTTTAAACAGTTATGGTCATCTAATACATAAATTAGTTTTGGGAAAGCTGGTGTAACATAAACACCTTTTTCATTTTTTATTCCTTTATATCTTTGCTCTAAAACTTCTTGAATTATCATAGCATTTTCTTCAATGTATTCATCATCTTTATCTAAATGTAAAAATAATGTAACAAAAGGGGATTGTCCATTAGTTGTCATTAAAGTATTAATTTGGTATTGGATGGTTTGTACTCCGGCACTAAGTTCTGTTTTAAGTCTTTTTCTTGCTATTTTCTCAATTAGTTCTGGTGCTAATTCATCTTTATAAGATTCTTCTAATTCTCTTTTAAATTTGTTATAACTAACTCTTAAATATTTTCCTAAATGTTTTAAATCTACAGATTGTCCACCATATTGGCTGCTTGCTACTGCTGCTATAATTTGTGTTACAACAGTACAAGCAACTTGAAAACTTTTTGGTGTTTCAATTAGTTTTCCGTTCATTACAGTACCATTATCTAGCATGTCTTTTATATTAATTAAACAACAATTAAAAATTGGTTGTAAAAAGTAATCTGCATCATGAAAATGTAATATTCCTTCTTCATGTGCTTTACTAATTTTTTCCGGTAATAATATTCTTTTAGTTAAATCTTTTGATACTTCTCCTGCAATTAAGTCTCTTTGAGTAGATGCTGCTACAGCATTTTTATTTGAATTTTCTTCCATAACATCTTTATTAGTATTACGAATTAATCCTAAAATAGATTCATCTGTTGTATTTTGTTTTCTAACTAATGCTCTAGTATATCTATATACAATATATTTTTTAGCCAAATCATATTTCCCAAATTCCATTAATTTTTGCTCTATGATGTCTTGAATGTCTTCTACAAGAATTCTTTTTTTATTTAATTCTTCTATATATTCTATAATAGAATTAATTTCTTCCTTGCTTGCTTTTTCTTTTTTACTTACTTCTTTGTTTGCTTTTTCAATTGCTATTGCAATTTTTTGTCTGTCATAATCTACGCTTCTTCCATCTCTTTTAATAACTTTCATATTTGCTTCCCCCATTTCCCTTTAACAAGCTATACTTGTCTACATATTTTTTGTTTCATTTTTTGTTTCTTGTTTGTATATTTGAATTATATATATAATTAATTTTTTTGTTTGTTGTTATTGCAACATATTTAATTTTTTATTTTTTTGTCTGTTTGTTTTTAATAAAACTCTGTATTAAATACTTTTATATAAATATTACAATTATATTACAAAAATTTTTTTATTGGTAATTTTTATGTAATCTCTAAATTTTTATTGATGTGCCAATATTTTTTCATCATATTGATTTTTTTTATTAGAAAAATATTATGTTTTCTTGTTGCTTTTACAACATTTTTATATTATAATGGAAATACTTTTTAGAATATAAATAAAATTATGTTATGATTAATACTGCTCACTGTTACATAAATACAGTGAAAAATATAGAAATAATATTGCTCACGCCAAAACGCAATATAATAGATACAAAATTTTAAAGAAAGGAAATTATGATTATTTAAATTATTAAATAATCATAAACTATTTTTTATGAAATCAAATTTTAATCTTGATAAATTTATAAGTGATTTGCAATCTTTTTGCAATAAAACTCAAACAAAAAGTTTTGAAAAAGGTGAAATTATTACTACATATCTTGTTAATCGTAGGCAAGTTTGCATTTTATTAGAAGGTTCTGCAGATTTGCTCAGATATGATTTTAATGGGAATAAAACTATTGTAGAAAGATTTTATCGTCATGCGATTTTTGGTGAAGTATTTTATCAAATTAATACAAATAATGATTTATTTGTGCTAGCAAAAGAAAATTCTAAAGTTATTTTTTTTAATTATGATATTTTCGATAAAAAATGCAAAAAAAACTGTGATTTCCATGAAAAATTACTTATTAATTTGCCTAATTTAATTTTAAGTAAAATTGAAGATTTAAATTTTAGAATTGAATTATTATCCAAAAGAACCACGAGAGAAAAATTAATTTCATATTTTTCAAAACAATCTGAAAATATTTTTAATAAATCTTTCGTTTTGCCTCTTACATTAACAGATTTGGCTGATTACTTAAGTGTGGATAGAAGTGCCATGATGCGTGAAATATCAACATTAAAAGAAGATGGTATAATAAAAAAAGATGGTAATAAAATTACCATGTTAATAGATTAAAAAACCTCTCTAATTAATTAGAGAGGTTTTTTAATTTTAGTTTTCAAATATAGCTGCAAATTCTTCGCCATCGATTTTTTCTTTTTCTAAAAGAATATTTGCAACAATTTCTAATTTATCTCTATTTTGACTTAAAATATAAAGTGCAGATTCATATGCCTTATCTATAATCTTCTTTACTTCCTCATCAATAATTCCAGCTGTTTCTTCACTGTAATTTTTTGTTTGTGTCCAATCTCTTCCTAAAAATACTTCTTCTTGACCAGAGCCAAACATAATTGTTCCTAATCTTTCACTCATACCATATTTTGTAACCATGTCTCTTGCAATTTTAGATGCTCTTTCTATATCATTGCTTGCTCCTGTAGATATATCATTTAAAACAAGTTGCTCTGCTGCTCTTCCTCCTAACATAGAAATAATAGTTTCTTCCATTTCAGATTTAGACATAAATGATTTATCTTCAGTTGGTCTATACATAGTATAACCACCAGCCATTCCTCTTGGCACAATAGATATTTGATGAACTGCATCTTGAGTTGGTAAAAATCTACTCACTACTGCATGCCCAGCTTCGTGGAAAGCAACTAATCTATTTTCTTTTTCACTTCTTACTCTTGTTTTCTTTTCAGGTCCCATAGTTACCTTTACCATTGCATCTTCTATTTCTTGCATTGCAATTTCTTTTTTATTTCTTCTAGCTGCAAGTAAAGCTGCTTCATTTAATACATTTTCTAAGTCTGCTCCTGCAAATCCAGAAGTATTTTTAGCAATAGTTTTTAAATCTACATCATCTGCTATTTTCTTTTTTCTTGCATGAACTTCTAGTATTTGTTCTCTTGCTTTTACATCTGGTTGAGAAACTACAATTTGTCTATCAAACCTACCTGGTCTTAATAAAGCTTTATCTAATACGTCTGGTCTATTAGTTGCTGCTAATACAATAACTCCTTCATTAGTTCCAAATCCATCCATCTCTACTAATAGTTGATTTAATGTTTGTTCTCTCTCATCATGTCCTCCACCAAGTCCAGCTCCTCTTTGACGTCCAACAGCATCAATCTCATCAATGAAAATAATACATGGTGCATTTCTTTTAGCCTGTTCAAATAAATCTCTAACACGTGAAGCACCAACACCTACAAACATTTCTACAAAGTCTGAACCACTAATAATGAAAAAAGGAACACCAGCTTCTCCTGCCACTGCTTTAGCAAGCAATGTTTTACCAGTTCCAGGTTGCCCTACTAGTAAAACTCCTTTTGGAATTCTAGCACCCATATCTGTAAATTTTTTTGGTGATTTTAAAAATTCTACGATTTCTTGTAATTCTTCTTTTTCTTCATCTACTCCTGCTACATCTTCAAAAGTAATTTTGTTTCTATCAGCTTGAGTCATCATTCTTGCTTTACTTTTGCCAAAAGACATAGTTTTATTTCCACCTTGCTGATTATTCATAATAAAGAACCAGAAAATAAGGAATATAATTAATATTCCAAAAGGAGATAACAAGCTAAGTATTGTTATAAAAATAGATTGAGATTTTTCCTCTAAAACAATTTCGTTTGATACCAAATCATTATGAATATATGTCATAAAGCTATCTAGGCTTGGAATATTTACTTCTTTTTCCTGTGCAGAATTTTTTAATGTTACATATGCTTTTTGCCCATCTGATGCAAGCTCAATTTCACTTACTTCTCCACTATCAATTTTATTAATTAACTCAGAATATGTCATTCTATTATTAGAATTATCTACAATTGATGTAATGAGCACAACAACAATAATTAATATGATTAGCCACATGGCTAATGTTTTTATACTGTTTTTCACTTTTTTCCTCCTTTAAATTTTGCCATATCACTATTTATGTTTAAAATGGAAAATACAATTTTCCATTCAGTAAAAATATACCATACTCATTTATATTTTGCAATAGATTTTTTAAACTTTTTCTTTCAAAAGCCTTGGTATATCAAGCTTTTCTTACGGAAGGTTATTCTCTCGTGTGAAAAAAATTTTTTTATTTTGTATAGCTATTTTTATATTTTTATTTGGATATAAATATTTGTTTCCAATGTTTCTCTTACATAAGCGTAAAACATCTTCAATATTTTTTTTCTCTATTCCATTAGTATTCCCTAAAACTTTATTAATAGTATATAATAAAATTCTTCTTTTTATTACTAAATGCTCTTGGTTAAATTTTTTTAAATTAAGTACTACAAGTGTTTTATTTTCTTTTTCACATAATTCGTGATATATTTTTTCAGTTTGATTTTGTAAATACTCGTCTTCTTCTGTTACAATTTCTGCTAATCGATTTATTGTTTTTACAATATTTTGATTGAATTCATTTTTTATATACGGAATACATATATTTCGAATTTTATTTCTTGTATATATATTTTCCTCATTTGTTTCGTCTATTCTTGGATTTAAATTATTTTTTTCACAATATTCTTCTACTTCTTCTCTTGTGCATTCAATTAGAGGTCTAATATATTTATTTTGTCTTGTTTTTTCAATTCCTTTTAAACCATTAAGTCCAGTTCCTCTTATAAAATGCATAATAACAGTTTCTGCATTATCATTTGCCGTATGTGCTGTGGCAATTTTATTTGCTTTTGTTTTTTCAAAAACTTCTTCAAAAAAATCATATCTAGCTTTTCTTCCTGCTTCTTCTAAGCCTATTTTATTTTGTTTAGCTATTTTTTGCACATCAATTTGTTTTGCAAAAAAAGGGATGTTTATTTTTTTACAAAATTCTTGCACATATTGTTCATCTAAATTAGCATTTTTTCGTATTTTATGATTAACATGTGCTACATATAATGTTATTCCCAAAATTTCTTTAATTTCATTTAAAATATGTAATAAACAAATAGAGTCTGGTCCCCCAGACACTCCTATTATAACTTTATCTCCTGTTTCGATTAAGTGATTTTTTTGTATTGTTTGTATAACTTTTGTTTTTAGCATTTTTCTCCTTCTTTATTTAAAATTTACTCTCTTGCCAAGTTTACAAATTTTGTATAATTTCCAAGCCACATTAATTCTACTGTTCCTGTAGAACCCGCTCTATGCTTTGCCAAAATAACTTCTGCTATATTTTTTCTTTCACTTTCCTGATTATAATAATCATCTCTATATAAAAACATAACAATATCTGCATCTTGCTCAATAGCTCCTGATTCTCTTAAATCTGAAAGCATAGGTCTATGGTCTGTACGTTGTTCTACAGCCCTAGATAGCTGTGATAATGCAATAACTGGCACATTTAATTCTTTTGCTAAAATTTTTAGTGATCTACTTATTTCTGATATTTCCTGCTCACGACTTGCATTTTTTTTGCCACTGCCTTGGATAAGTTGTAAATAATCAATAACAACTAAGCCAATATTTTTTTCTAAT
The DNA here is from genome assembly GCA_944388625.1 of uncultured Clostridia bacterium. Taxonomy (GTDB): domain Bacteria; phylum Bacillota; class Clostridia; order TANB77; family CAG-508; genus CALXJM01. Next base: position 13,043 of record CALXJM010000004.1, on the reverse strand, counting down.
TTTAATTTTCTACATTTAGCTCGAATTTCCATTATTGAAATTCCTGCTGTATCATCTATAAAAATTTGTGATTCAGATAATGGTCCAACTGCACTTACAAGTTTAATCCAGTCTTGTTCATCTATCTTACCTGTTTTTATTTTATTACTATCTACCATTGCTTCACTACACAATATTCTATTTCCAACTTGCTCTTTTGACATTTCTAAATTAAACACAACTACTGGAACATTTGCATTTACAGCTGCATATGTTGCAATATTTAAAGCAAAAGCAGATTTTCCCATTGCTGGTCTTGCTGCAATTAATATAAGCTCAGAATTGTGCAAACCTGCTGTAATTCTATCTAAATCCGCAAAGCCAGTTGGTATACCAGTAATAATTCCCTTTTGATTATATAATTTTTCTATTTCTGTAATAGATTCTATTAATACATCTTTAATAGGGGTATAACCTTTTGTACTCCTTTTTTGAACAACATCAAAAATCTTTTTTTCAGATATATCCATAATAGTTTCTACTTCTTCTGTTTGTTCATATCCTAAAGCTGTAATTTCATTAGAAGTTTTAATTAAATTTCTTAATATGGATTTTTCCTCTACAATTTTTATATATTTTTCAACATTGGCTGCTACTGGCACTTTATCTGGTAAACTTGCTAAATACTCTAGCCCTCCAACCACTTCAAATTTTCCGAGTAATCCTAATTCTGCTTTTACAGTAATAATATCAATAGGCTCAGAACGACTATATAAATTAAGCATAGCTACATAAATATTTCTATTATCTTCTCTATAAAAATCTTCTTCCTTTAGTACTTCTACAGCAGAAATAACTGCATCTCTATCTGTTAACATGCTTCCGAAGTATAGCTTGTTCTGCTTCTATATCGTGTGGTGGGATTTTTCCTAATTCCATTGTATTTTAGCCCCCTTTATATTTAGCAATTATCTTTTATTAAAAGGCATTAGTTTTTACCTATTCTGCTACTACTGCTATAGTTAATTTTGCATTAACTCCTTCGTGTAATTTTATATCTGCTAAAAAAGTACCCAATACTTTTATTGTTTCTTCTATGTTAATTTTTTTCTTATCTACTTCTATGTTATACTGGCTTTTTAAATTATCTGCTATTTCTTTAGCAGTTACTCCACCAAAAATTTTTCCATTTTCTCCAGCCTTTACTTTTATTTTTAAAGTAATTGTTTTCATCTTTTCGGCTATTTTTTTTGCTTCTTCCAATTCTTTTGCTTTTTTATTTTGTAGTGCATTTTGTTTTGCTTTTAATTTATTTAAATTATCTTGTGTTGCCTCTAATGCCTTCTTTTTTGGTAAAAGGAAATTTCTAGCATATCCATCACTTGCGTTAATAATTTCGTCTTTTTTTCCTACTCCTTTAATATCTTCTGTTAAGATTACTTTCATTAGATTTCCTCCTTTTTGTTTTAATTTATATTTTTATATTAATCTTTTTTAATTTAGCATTTATTCTATAATTCCAAAATATTCATTTATGCACTGTACTAATCTTGTTCTTGCTTCTTCTAGATCAACACCTTGCATTTGTGCTCCTGCTAATGTAATATGTCCACCGCCTCCGCATTTTTTCTAGAATTAATTGTACATTTACATCTCCAATAGAACGTCCACTAATATAAATTTTATCTCCTACTTTTCCTAATACAAAAGAAGCATTAATATTACTAATAGTTAGTAATTCATCTGCTGCTTTTGCACAAATAGTATTAGTATCTTTATCTTCTTTATCATATTCAGCAATCGCAATAGAATCATTCATGACTTGTGCATTTTTCACAATTTCTGCAATAAGATTATAATTTTCTAAATTACTTTGGAACCATTTTTTTACTTTTAAAATATCTACTCCGTATTTTTCTTAAATATGCTGCTGCTTCAAATGTTCTTACACCTGTTTTAAATGTAAAGTTTTTGGTATCTACCATAATTCCAGCATAAAGTCCTTCTGCTTCAATTTCTGTTAATGGCACATCTGTTTCTGAATACTGTAATATTTCTATTACTAATTCTGCTGCAGAAGATGCATATACTTCATGGAAAGATAAAATTGGATTTTCAATAAATTCTGTACTTTTTCTATGATGATCAATTACTACAATTTTTTCTGTTTTTGTTAATAATTCTGGCACTTCTACATAATTCTTTTTACATGTATCTACTATAACTAGTAAGGTTTCTGGTGTAATTTTCGCTAAAGCTTCATTTTTATCAATAAGTGCTTCTTTATATTCTTTATCTTTTTTTAGTTCGCTAACAAATTGATCAATAGAAAGTCCTGCTGTATTATTTACAATATAAGCACTTTTTCCCATAGTAGTTGCTAGCTTATAAATTCCTATTCCAGATGCAAGTGAATCAATATCTGCATTAGTATGTCCCATAACAATTACATCTTTTGCTTCGGTAATTAATTCTTCTAAAGCATGTGCCACAACTCTTGCTTTTACCCTTGTTATTTTTTCTACTTCTTGTGCTCTTCCTCCAAAAAATTCGTATTTCCCATCTTTTCTAATAACGGCTTGATCTCCACCTCTTCCTAAGGCAATTTCCAAAGTAGAAGATGCTATTTTATGCTTTTCATAATCATTTTCGCCCTCTGTAGAAATAGCAATACTTAAAGTTACAGGAATTTTCCCCTCTATATTAATTTCTTTTACTTTATCTAATATACTAAATTTATTTTCTTTTATTTTTTCTAAATATTTATTTTCTAATAAATATACAAAAGTATCTCTATCAGTTTTTACAACAAGTCCACCATTTTCTTCTGCCCAAGCATAAATAATTTTTTCAATTTTAGCAATAGCTTGTGAAATATCTTCTTTAGGAATTCTTTGGGCAATTTCATCATAATTGTCTACCATAATAATTCCAACACATGTTTTAGAATCATTATATTCTTTCATAATGTTTTCTTGATCTGTAATATCTACAAAATAAAGTGTCATCATATATTCTGTATTTTTCTCACGTTTTTTAGATTTTACATATTCTCCTAATACACGATATGTTTTATTACCTATTATTATATGTTTTTCTATAATTTCATTTTTATTAGAAGAAATTTCTTGTTTTACTTCTTTAATAATATCATCTAAATATGTATTAACATCTATATTTATAAATTCATTAACAAATTTTGAACTTTTCCATATAATATTTCCATTTGTTTCTAATATAACTAATGGAAATGGCGAATTAATAAGGGTTCTTTTAGCGGCAGTATCTACATCTAGTACAAGTTCTTGAATGTGATTAGATAATTCACTTTTTCTTTTTCTTGCTACCCATATTGAATAATTTAAAATTACTATATATAGAAATATAGAAGGTATAATAAATTTTATTTCATAAATGCAGATAATGAATAATAAAATAGTTATTATACCTATATATATTTTAGTTCGTGATGTTAAGTATTCCATACTTTTTTTACTAGTTTCTGGCATAAAAAGCCTCCTTTTCAATTATCTATTTTATATGCAAATACTAATTTTGTCAAGTATGGACATACTTTACATGCAGTTATTCATTTTTGCAAATATGTTCTATCAGTTATTTGTGGCTATACCCCATTGGGTGGACTTTATCCTGTATGGGCGAACAGTGTTCGCCCGTTAAAAAAAGAGTTTTAATTTGTATTTAAAACTCTTTTTTCTCAGTTTATTTAATTTAGAAGAATGTTTATGTAATAACAATTGTTATTTTCTTTGTTGTTTGTCCTTCGTTTTCTACCACAATTCTATATTTATTGTCCTCTTTAATGTAGTTTTGTCTATATTCTCTTAATGTATTGCTGTAGTCTGATAATGAACCTGCTATTTTACTGGTTGAAGCTCTTAATGTAAGAACTGTTCTATTATCTAATATTACTCTTGAGCAGTCTACAACATTTGTTTCTATATATGTAAGCATTTCTAATACAGTTTCATATGGTACATCATCGCCTATATATGGTTCTAAATCTAAGGTTTCTTTTAATGGATTTTCAGGATTTGTGCTTGTTTGTTCTGTTATTTGCAAATTTAATCCATTTTGACTTGCTAAAATTCTAATTCCTAATATAGCTCCTAATATTAAAATTAAAATAAGTAATCCTAATATGGTATATTTATCTTGCTTCATATACATTCCTCCTTTGTATGTGTCTCTTTAATTATATAATATATTTTATCATATTCTATGTTTTTTGTCAAAAAATGATTTTTTATGCATTTGTTATTTGTTGCCAAAAAAACTCTATTCTGATTATATCAAAATAGAGTTTTTTACAATTTTTATAATTTTACATATTTTTTGGATTGCGGGCGAACAATGTTCGCCCCTACATGTGCTCTGCCTGATATTATTTGTTGCTAACATTAATTCTGTTCAATCTGTAGGGGCGAACATTGTTCGCCCCTACGGTTGCTCTGCTGTTTTATTTTTAGAAATAACAGTCTTTATGGGAAAAACGAGTCCGACCTTGTGATTTTTTTGCTTTTTCTGCATTTTAGTGTGTTCATTTTCCTTATTTTTTCCTCTTTCTTTAACGCCTTGGAGGACGCAGTTTTTTCACATATTGCTGTTATTTCGATTTTGTTTTAGCAATTTCTACGAAGAGCGGGCGAACATTGTTCGCCCGTTAAGGTCCTCTGCTGTTATTGTTTGTCTCTAATATTAATTCTGTTGTAATTTTGTATGGGTATGCATCGTTCGCCCATACGGTTTCAGTTTCCTATTTCCAATCGCTTGGTATAGATGAATAATTGCTTAGTCTCGTACAACCTGAGAAGCAATTATCGTGTGATGTGACATTTGTTCTGTTCCATAGTTCTGGTGCATTTCCTGTTAAATTGCCACAGTAAAAGAATGTGTTCATAAAATCTGTTACCTTTAGATTATTTGCAAATAAATTGGATGGAATGTTTCCTGTTAGTCCACTACAACTACCAAATACATTTGAAAAATCTGTTACATTTGGGCAGTTTGCAAATAAACCGCTTGGAATTGTTCCCGTTAGTCCTCTACAACTAGAAAATGTACCTGAAAAAGATGTTACATTAGAACAGTTTGCAAATAAGTTAGCTGGAATTGTTCCCATTAATCCACTACATTCATTAAATGTATATTCAAAAGTAGTTACATTAGGGCAATTTGCAAATAAATCTGCTGGAATGGAGCCGGTTAGTCCACTACAGTCCCTAAATGTATATTCAAAAGTAGTTGCTTTAGGGCAGTTTGCAAATAAATCTGCTGGAATATTTCCTGTTAATCCACTACAGCCATCAAATGTCCTTTCAAAAGATTCTGCACTATAGCAATCTGCAAATAATTCTCCTGGAATATTTCCTGTTAGTCCACTACAACCATCAAATGCATATCTGAAAGATACTGCCTTGGTGCAATTTGCAAATAAATCTGCTGGAATATTTCCGGTTAATCCACTACAGTATGAAAATGCTTGATTGAAAGTAGTTGCTTGTGGAGAGTTTGCAAATAATCCGGCTGGAATGGATCCAGTTAAGCCTCTGCAGTAAGAAAATATCAATTCGAAAGTAGTTACATCAGGACAGTTTGCAAATAGTTCAGCTGGAATACTTCCTGTTAATCCACTACATTCAGTAAATGTTCTATTAAAAGATGTTACATTAGGGCAGTTTGCAAATAAATCTGCTGGAATACTTCCTGTTAAACTATTACAGAAAATAAATACCAAGCCGAAGTTTGTTACATTTGGGCAGTTCGCAAATAGTTCAGCTGGGATTGCTCCGGTTAGTCCACTACAGTAAGCAAATGTTTGATAAAAACTTGTTACATTTGGGCTGTTTGCAAATAAGTCTGATGGAATTGTGCCAGTTAGTCCGCTACAGTCCCTAAATGCATATTCAAAACTTGTTACACTTCTAAAGCTTTCTTCTCTTGGGCTTACTATGCTTGTTAAATTTATACAATGTGCAAATCCAATTTGTACTGCTCCTATATTACCCCAATCTTTTACTTTTGTTACATATTGGGTAAATGTATAGTAATCACTAGTTTCTGATAGAGATGCACTGCTATTATATCCAAATTTACCTACTGTTCCTGTTATGCTTATATCATATGTGCCTGCTTTTGCATATGTGTGTGTTGGGAATGTTCCTGTTATTTCTTCACTTGTTCCATCTCCCCAGTCTACATTCGCATTTAAGTTTGTTGTACTACTAATTGGTAATTTTATTTGTGTGTTGTCTGCTGGTATGTTCCATTCTGTTATTAGTCCTTGTATTTCTGTTATTTCTATACTTTGAGTTGTTTCTTGTCCCATATTGTCTACTGCTTTGAATGTGTATGTTCCATTTTTTAACACATTGTATATTGATGTGTCTCCTGGGGTTCTTGTTCCATCTGGGTTTTCTATATAGTTTATTCCTGTTCCTGATTTATCTGTTGCTACTGCTTTTATTGCTCCATCTTCTGCTACATAAGTTAGTGTTAGCTCTGGTGCAGTTGATAATAAGTTTCTTCTATCTCCTGCCCAATCATAATTTTGAGCCACTTCATTGCTTGTTGTTAAATATGTGCCTAATGTGCCAGTGCCAGTATATCGGAATGCTTGTGTTCCTATACTAGTTACTTTATCTGATATTGCTATATTTGTTAAGCTATTGCAACCATCAAACATTTCATCTCCTATAAAGTTAATATCAATATTTGCACTTGTTAATCTGTTACAGTTTATAAATGTTTTAGTAAAATTAGTTACATTTGGGCAGTTTGCAAATAGTTCGGCTGGAATGTTTCCCATTAATTGATGGCAGTCCAAAAATGTGCTTTCAAAAGTAGTTACATTTGGGTTATTTGCAAATAGTTCGGCTGGAATACTTCCTTCTAGTTTATCACAATTATTAAATGTATGACTAAAATCTGTTACATTTGGGTTATTTGCAAATAAGTTTGCTGGAATTTCTCCTGTTAATCCATGACAAGAATTAAATGTTGCATAAAAAGTAGTTACATTTGGGCTGTTCGCAAATAAGTTTGCTGAAATTTCTCCTGTTAATCCACCACACCAAGAAAATGTATACCCAAAATCTGTTACATTTGGATTCTTTGCAAATAACTCTGCCGGGATATTTCCTGTTAGGCCGCTACATTCATAAAATGTTGCATAAAAAGTAGTTACATTTGGATTATTTGCAAATAAGTCTCCTGGAATAGCTCCTGTTATGCCACTACAATTCCAAAATGTATGACTAAAATTAGTTACATTTGGATTGTTTGCAAATAGTTTGGCCGGAATACTTCCTGTTAGTCCGCTACAGGATTGAAATGTATATGAAAAAGTTGTTACATTTGGATTATTTGCAAATAAGTCTGCTGGGATACTTCCTGTTAGTCCGCTACAGGATGGAAATGTATATGAAAAAGTTGTTACATTTGGATTATTTGCAAATAAGTCTGCTGGGATACTTCCTGTTAGTCCGCTACAGTTATAAAATGTATACCCAAAATCTGTTACATTTGGATTCTTTGCAAATAGTTCGGCTGGAATGCTTCCAGTTAGTCCGCTACAATTCCAAAGTGTTCCATTAAAAGTTGTCACACTTGGGTTATTTGCAAATAGTTCGGCTGGAATAGCTCCCGTTAGTCCGCTACATTCATAAAATGTTGTATAAAAATCTGTTACATTTGGATTATTTGCAAACAGTTCGGCTGGAATGCTTCCAGTTAGTCCGCTACAGCCATAAAATGTTCCACGAAAAGTAGTTACATTTGGATTATTTGCAAATAAGTCTGCTGGAATATTTCCTGTTAGGCCGCTACATCTATTAAATGTGCTTCTAAAAGTAGTTACATTTGGGCTGTTTGCAAATAAGTTTGCTGGAATACTTGTTAGTCCGCTACAGTTTGCAAAAGTATATTCAAAAGATGTTACATTTCTAAAGCTTTCTACCCTTGGGCTTACTATACTAATTAAATTTGTACACCTGCTAAACCCGAATTGTGTTGCTCCTATATTTCCCCAGTCTTTTACTTTTGTTACATATTGTGTAAATGTATAGTAATTATCACTTGCTGTTAGTTCAGAATACTCATTATATCCAAATCTATCTACTGTTCCTGTTATGCTTATATCATATGTGCCTGCTTTTGCATATGTATGTGTTGGGAATGTTCCTGTTATTTCTTCACTTGTTCCATCTCCCCAGTCTACATTTGCATTTAAGTTTGTTGTACTACTAATTGGTAATTTTATTTGTGTATTGTCTGCTGGTATGTTCCATTCTGTTATTAGTCCTTGTATTTCTGTTATTTCTATACTTTGAGTTGTTTCTTGCCCCATGTTATCTACTGCTTTGAATGTGTATGTTCCATTTTTTAGTACATTGTATATTGATGTGTCTCCTGGGGTTCTTGTTCCATCTGGGTTTTCTATATAGTTTATTCCTGTTCCTGATTTATCTGTTGCTACTGCTTTTATTGCTCCATTTTCTGCTATGTATGTTAATGTTAGTTCTGGTACAGGTGAAACTAGGTTTCTCTTATCACCTGTCCAATCATAGTTTTTAGCAACATCATTATTGGTTATTAAATATGTATCCAATGTGCCAGAACTACTATAGTAGAATGCGTCTGTTCCTATACTAGTTACTTTGTCTGATATTGTTATATTGGTTAAGCTATTACAGCCATAAAACATATAATTTCCTATAAATCCAATATCAATGTTAGCACTTGTTAATTTGCTACAGTATTCAAATGTTCTATCAAAATCTGTTACATTAGGACAGTTTGCAAATAGTTCAGCTGGAATAGAACCAGTTAGTCCGCTACAGCTAGAAAATGTACTACCAAAATCCGTTACATTTGGGCTGTTCGCGAACAACTTGTCTGGGATTGTGCCGGTTAGGCCGCTACAATAAGAAAATGTACTAACAAAAGAAGTTACATTTGGGCTGTTCGCAAATAACTCGCCTGGGATTGTGCCGGTTAGGCCGCTACAGTATAGAAATGTATAGCTAAAATTCGTTACATTTGGGCAGTTCACAAATAAATCAGCTGGAATAGAGCCAGTTAGGCCGCTACAGTATAGAAATGTATAGCTAAAATTCGTTACATTTGGGCAGTTCACAAATAAATCAGCTGGAATAGAGCCAGTTAGGCCGCTACAGCTAGAAAATGTATGGCTAAAATTCGTTACATTTGGGCAGTTCGCAAATAACTCGCCTGGGATTGTGCCGGTTAGGCCACTACAGCTAGAAAATGTACTACCAAAAGAAGTTACATTTGGGCTGTTCACAAATAACTCGCCTGGAATAGCTCCGGTTAGGCCGCTACAGTTAAGAAATGTATAGCTAAAAGAAGTTACATTTGGGTTGTTTGCAAATAACTCGCCTGGGATTGTGCCGGTTAGGCCACTACAGCTAGAAAATGTACTACTAAAAGAAGTTACATTTGAGTTGTTTGCAAATAGTTCAGCTGGAATTTCTCCTGTTAGTCCACTGCATCCATAAAATGTGCTTTCAAAAGTAGTTACATTTGGATTGCTTGCAAATAAGTCACCTGGAATTTCTCCTGTTAGGCCACTACAGTTTGCAAAAGTATATTTAAAAGATGTTACATTTGGGCAGTTCGCAAACAACTCGGCTGGAATCGAGCCGGTTAGTCCTCTACAGTCCTCAAATGTACTAGCAAAAGATGTTACATTTCTAAAGCTTTCTGCCCTTGGGCTTGCTATACTAGTCAATTTTTTGCATTGACTAAATCCAAATTGTGTTGCTCCTATATTTCCCCAGTCTTTTACTTTTGTTACATATTGTGTAAATGTGTAGTAATTACTATAATTATTACTTTCGGTTGGGGTTGTAGAGCTATTATATCCAAATCTATCTACTGTTCCTGTTATGTTTATATCATATGTGCCTGCTTTTGCATATGTGTGTGTTGGGAATGTTCCTGTTATTTCTTCAGTTGTTCCATCTCCCCAGTCTACATTTGCATTTAAGTTTGTTGTACTAATAATTGGTAATTTTATTTGTGTGTTGTCTGCTGGTATGTTCCATTCTGTTATAAATCCTTGTATTTCTGTTATTTCTATACTTTGAGTTGTTTCTTGCCCCATGTTATCTACTGCTTTGAATGTGTATGTTCCATTTTTTGTCACATTGTAAATTGATGTATCTCCTGGGGTTCTTGTTCCATCTGGGTTTTCTATATAGTTTATTCCTGTTCCTGTTTTGTCTGTTGCTACTGCTTTTATTGCTCCATTTTCTTCTACATATGTTAATGTTAGTTCTGGTGATTCTAGCATTACCCATTTTGCATATATTGTTATATTTCCTACATCTGATGTTCCTATTGATGTTATTCTGTTTGTATAGCTTTGTTCTTTATACCAACCTTCAAATTCAAAACCTGTTTTAGTAGGTTCTGCAAATGTTACACCTATTCCATATACATAGCTTGTTGGGTTTGAACTATTATTTGTTCCACCATCTAAAACATATGTAATTGTATAGCTATTTCTATTGTAATATAGTTTTAGTACCAAACTTCCATCTTCTTTAATATTTCCTTCTGGTGTAGATATGTTTGATACATATGTAAATCCTGAATATGTTTTTGCAATAGCTGTTACTAGTGCTCCTGTTGAACCTTTTCTTGTTTCTGTTTCTATTAAATCATATCCATTTTTCTGTGTGTTTTGCTTATAGTGTTCTATTTTGTATTCAATATTTGTTTTTGCTGACCATACGGCAAATAGGTTTAAGTTTTCATCTCTATTATAAATTTGTCCTGGGTTGTATTGTACTACTCCATCTTCAGTGGTGCTCCAGCCAGAAAATGTGTAACCGCTTCTAGTTGGAGTTTTTGTACTAAGCCTAATGTCTTCTCCTTCAGTTTTTGTTTGGTTAGCTGGGGCATCAGTTCCACCATTTGCATCATATGCAATAGTAAATATTCTTTTTTCTGGTAAAACTTCGCTAATATGTGTACTTCCTTCAATACTCCATATTCCTTCATCAATATAGTAGAGTGTTTCATCTTCATAGTCTATTACATAGGCATCACTTAAGCTTAAAATTGTGTCTATTTCTGTTCTTGTTTCTTGTTCTCCTCCTGCGCCTAGTTCAGATTTAATTCCTAATGTTTCTAAATTATTTATTATTCCTATAGTTCTATTTGTGTCTGCTACTGTTACTTTTGTTACGAGATTTTCATTTTCTAAGTCTTTTACTGTTACTACACTATTTTCACTTGGTTCTAATGTTAGTTTATAGGCTTCTACTCCATTGTAAACCGCTCTTAAACCTGCTTGTATTTTTGCTTCGTTTGTTTTTCCTATTAGTCCAGCTCTATTTAATGTTGCTAGTGTAATTCCTGCCAAAATTAGTAGCACAATAATTGTTATAACTAATGCTACTAATGTAATTCCCTTTTCTTTCATGGCTGTCCCCCTGTTTTATTTTTTTACAATTTCCATGTCATAGGCATTTGCAAAATCTCTTTGTGTTGATGTGCTTAAAGATATTGTTTCTCCTGGTTGTACTTCATTTATATAAGATAAAATTTCTATAATTGTGTTTCCGTCTTCGTCTACAAATTTTATTTCTATTTCATAGTCTCCATCAACTGTTTCTCCCCTATTTGTTACATCTGCTGTTATAACTGTTATATTGTCTTTTGCTTCTAGTTGAATATTGTTTATTTCTAAGTCTCCTAGCATTCTTGGTTCTTTTAATTTTTCGCTAATGTTTTTTCTTGTAAAGTCTTCTTGTAGTTCTACATTGTTTTGTTTTCCTTGTTCTACTTCTCTAATGGCTTCTTGCAATAGTTTGTCCATGTCTACTTCTGCTTGTTCTGGTTCTTTCATTTTTTCCTGTACAAATAGTACTGTAAGTACTATTACAGCAATTGCTAATAAAATAATAATAATTGTTTTAATCTTTTCTTTCATTGGTTTCCTCCTTTTATTTGCATAAAATTAGTCTTTCGCATGAGTGTTGATTAAGTTTGATTTGTTAAGTTTGCAAATAGATTATTTTATACTATTGTTTTCATTATATTATCATATGTTTTATATTTTTTGCAATATTTTCTAAGTTTTTATAATAGATTTTTTATTAAATAATTGATTTTTATTAAAGTAAATTCATATATTTTTGTTTTACAAGATAAAAAAAATAAAGGCAGATTAAAATCTGCCTTTACTTTATCTATACATTTGTTTCTTCTGTTTCTGATTCTTCAGTATTTATATGAATTTTTTTGTATACATTCATACCTGTTCCTGCTGGAATTAATTTTCCTATTATTACATTTTCTTTTAGTCCTAATAAATGGTCTGTTTTTCCTTTTATTGCTGCTTCTGTTAATACTCTTGTTGTTTCTTGGAATGATGCTGCTGATAGGAAGCTTTCTGTTGCTAAAGATGCTTTTGTAATTCCTAGCAATACTCTTTTTCCTACTGCTTCTTTCTTGCCTTCTTCTAGTGCTTTTCTGTTTGCTTCTTCAAATTCATATAGGTCTACTAGGTTTCCTGTTATTAGTCCTGTGTCTCCTGCTTCTTCTACTCTTACTTTTTTAAGCATTTGTCTACCTATTACTTCAATGTGTTTGTCATTGATGTCAACACCTTGATTTCTATATACTTTTTGCACTTCTGTTGTTAAGTATTTATATACTCCTTCAGGCCCTTTTATTGCTAAAATATCATTTGGATTTATTGAACCTTCAATAAGTGGCTCTCCTGCTTCTATTTCGTCTCCGTCTTTTACACGTAGTTTTGCCCCAAAGCTAATTAAATATGTTTTTGCTTCATTTTTTCCTGTGATTGTTACTTCTTTTCTTTTATTTTCATCTTTTATAGATACTTTACCATCTATTTCTGAGATTATTGCTAGTCCTTTTGGTTTTCTAGCTTCAAATAGTTCTTCAACTCTAGGAAGACCTTGTGTAATGTCTCCTCCTGCTACACCCCCTGTATGGAATGTTCTCATTGTTAGCTGTGTTCCTGGTTCCCCAATAGATTGTGCTGC
>CALXJM010000003.1 GCA_944388625.1 uncultured Clostridia bacterium | reverse complement strand
AAATTTAAAAGCAAAAAATGTATAAAAATTTCCTTCTTTGCAATACTAATGGTAGACATAAATTATTAAAGGAGGGAAAAAATTGAAAGCAACAGGAGTAGTTAGAAGAATTGACGACCTGGGTAGAATCGTTATACCAAAAGAAATAAGAAAAACATTGCATATAAAAGAAGGGGATCCCTTAGAAATTTTTACAGATAGAGAAGGACAGGTAATATTAAAAAAATATTCACCAATAGGAGAATTATCAGAATTTGCGACAGGTTATGCAGAAACTTTGGCTAAAACAACAGGACATATCGCCTGTATTACAGATAAAGACACTATTATAGCTGTAGCAGGAGGTTCTAAAAAAGAATATCTAGAGCAAGCATTAAGCCCAGAAGTGGAAAGTGTAATGGAAAACAAAGAAGCTTATACAAGTCATGAAAATAACGAAATAGCTTTACCTATTACGCAAAATGATAACAAAGAAAAAAAGTATAATGCACAAATTATATACCCTATTATATCAGAGGGAGATGCCATTGGAACAGTTATACTTTTATCTAAAGATCAAAATACAAAAATGGGAGAAACGGAGTTAAAAGTAGCAGGTTCTGCAGCTGGATTTCTAGGAAGTCAAATGGAAGTATAAAAGAAAAATAAGAAAAGTAGATTAAAAAAAGGTAGAGGAATTTATTGTTCCCCTACTATTTTTTGCATAGAAAAAGGAGTTTAAATTTTAAGCCAAAGATTCTTGCTTACAGTAAAGAGGATTAAGTCCTAATATTTGTAGATACTGAAGACTTGCTTTTTTTTATATATTGTAATATAATTTAATCCGAATTTAAAAAGAGATAGGAGAAAGCAAAATGAAAGCTATAGAAATAAGGGAAAAATACTTAAAATTTTTTGAAAGACATGGTCACAAAATTATTCCAAGTGCTCCTTTAATTCCTGAAAATGATCCATCTGTTTTATTTACAACAGCAGGAATGCATCCATTAGTACCATATCTTTTAGGTGAAAAACATCCAGAAGGAAAACGATTAACTGATTATCAAAAATGTTTAAGAACGGTAGACCTTGATGAAGTAGGAGATAATAGGCATTTAACTTTTTTTGAAATGCTAGGAAATTGGTCTCTAGGAGATTATTTTAAAGAAGAAGCCGTAAAAATGAGTTTTGAATTTCTGACAAAAGAATTAAATATTCCAATTGAAAAATTATCAGTTACTTGCTTTGCCGGAGACAAAGATGCACCAAGAGATATAGAAACAGCCAAATGTTGGGAGGAAGCAGGACTACCAAAAGAAAAAATTTATTTTTTCGGAAAAGATAATAACTGGTGGATTGCTGGAACAGAAGGTCCATGTGGACCAGATACAGAAATGTTTTATGATACAGGTAAACCTGCTTGTTCAGAACATTGTGATCCATCTTGTGATTGCGGAAAATATGTAGAGATATGGAATAATGTTTTCATGGAATATTATAAACATGAAGATGGTACTTACACTAAATTAAAACAACAGAATGTAGACACTGGATTAGGATTAGAACGAATGACTATGCTATTACAAGGCAAAGAAACACCATATGATACTGAATTATTTAAACCAATTATGGATGAATTAAAAAAACTTGCTAAAAGTGACAACATTAATAGCAGAAGAATTGTAGCAGAACATTTAAGAGCTAGTATGATGATTATTGCAGATGGTGGTAGACCAAGCAATATTGATAGGGGATATATATTAAGAAGAATTATAAGAAGAATGACAAGACATTTAAATAAGTTAGAAATTGATTTATCAAAATTAGAAATATTAATCGATTTAAATATCGAAAACCTAAAGAATATGTATCCAGAATTAGAAGAGAAAAAAGAAACAATTAAACAAATTATTTTAGAAGAAAAAGATAAATTCACGAAAACCTTAATTAATGGAGAACGTGAATTTAATAAAATAGCAACTCAAATCATGAAAAATAACCAAAATACAATACCAGGGAAAGATATTTTCAACTTATATGAAACATATGGATTCCCGCCAGAAGTTTCCAAAGAATTGGCTCAAGAACAAAATCTAAAAGTTGATGAAGAAGAATTTGAAAAATTGTTTAAGGAGCACCAGGAAAAATCTAGATTAGGTTCAGAACAAAAATTTAAAGGAGGACTTGCTGAGCAAAACGAAACTACCATAGCATATCATACTGCTACACATCTTTTGCATAAAGCATTGAAAATTGTGTTAGGCGACCATGTAGCACAAAAAGGCTCAAACATAACAGCTGAAAGATTAAGATTTGACTTTTCACACCCACAAAAAATGACCAAAGATGAACTAAAGAAGGTAGAAGATATTGTAAACGAGCAAATTCAACGAGATTTACTAGTAACATGTGAAGAAATGTCTTTAGAAGAAGCGAAAAAATCCGGAGCAATAGGCTTATTTGAAAATAAATATGGTGAGAAAGTTAAAGTATATACTATTGGAGACTTTAGTAAAGAAATATGTGGAGGACCACATGTATCACATACAGCAGAACTAGGTAAGTTTATTATAAAAAAAGAAGAAGCAAGTTCAGCAGGAGTTAGACGAATTAAAGCCATACTTGTAAAGTAGTGCATAATAGAAAGGTAGGATAGAATGGAAAATTGTGTATTTTGTAAAATTATAAAAAAAGAAATACCAGCAGAAATTGTATATGAAGATGAAGAAATTATGGCGTTTAAAGATATTAATCCAGCAGCACCAGTACATATACTAGTTATTCCCAAAAAACATATTGAAAAATTAACAGATATTACAACAGAAGATGAAATGCTTATTGGAAAGATATATACAGTTATAAATAAAGTAGCAGAAAAGATGGGGATTTCTGAAAATGGCTTTCGCGTTATTGCAAATTGTGGAGAAAATGGAGGACAAGAAGTAAAACATATTCATTTTCATATTTTGGGGGGTAAAAGACTAGGCGATAAAATAGTTGGATAAAAAATATAAATTATGTAAGCACACTTAATACAATAATAAGTGTGCTTATTTAATTGGAAAATATCCAAGAAAAATGTTAAAAAGGTATGAAATTTGCAAAAAATATGTTATAATATAAATAGTATATAAAAAAACTAAGGAGGAGAAGAATATGTTTAATAGTAAATATGGTACCTTTTTAACAGTTATATTGGTTATTGCTATTATTGCTATTATTGTACTTCTTGGATTTTTTGGATATGATATGTATCAAAAATATTATATAGAAAAAAAATCAGAGGAAATTATTAACCAATTTGAAAATCAAGGAAATAATGATGAAGAAGATGAAAATGTAACAGAAAATACTATAATTGGAAATGTACAAAATCCATATGAACAAATACAAAATACAATTATATCTGGTGGAAATAATGGAAGCAGTTCAACTATTACATATGAGGGATATGTCGTTGTAGGAACCATTGAAATACCAGCTACTGGAATACATTATCCAATTGTGGATAAAATTACAAAAAGGTCGCTTGAAATTGCTACTGTATTAGTATATCCAACAACATCGGAAAATGGAGAGCCAATTTTAAATCAAAGAAGGAATACCACAATAGCAGGACATAATTATAGAAATGGAACTTTCTTTTCAAATAACAGTAAATTAAAAGAAGGAGACTTGATATATATTACCGACACATCCGGAAGAAAAATTACATATAAGATATATCAAACTCAAATTCTTTCTGAAAGCGATTCAAGTTATTTGAATAGAGAAACTAATGGGGCAAGAGAAATTTCTTTGACAACTTGTACTGAAGATGCAAGTACCAGGTTGGTAATATTTGCAAGAGAACAATAAATAAAGTATTTAGCAAAAAGACTTCATGAATTGGAGTCTTTTTTGTTTGTTTTCAATAGCTCACACTTTTCTTATTAAGTAGTTTGTCGAAAAATGTAAAAAAGTCAAAACAAAATTCGACAAATATCCCATGATATGGAAAAACAGAGTGGAAAAATAAGGAAAATGAATCTTAAAATAAATATCACAAAGATATTGAAATTAATAACTTGCATTAATTTAACTAATTATAAAACTAGTTAAAAAAATAAAAAATAAAAAAATAAAAACAAAAGTGTCGAAAAAGGTTGAAAAAAATTTACGATAGATGTATAATGCAAAGCAAGGAATATTATATTAAAATCAATCTGGCAACACTATAAGTAGGAGTATTATATTAATTATGGAAAACCTGATTTTGGAAAGATTGAGAGAAAACGAAAAAATATTCACACCACAAGAAAGAAAAATTATAAATAAAAATCCAGAACTAGCAATCAAAATCTACATATTAGGTGCAACAGATGCCTATTATGCATAAAAGACTAGGAAACTAGTCTTTTATGCATAATAGAATATAAAAAACAAGCACAAGATTAAATTAATAATACTTGTGCTTGTTTTTTAAATGGCTGGGGTGGGAGGATTCGAACCGCCGAAATGCTAGAGTCAAAGTCTAGTGCCTTACCGCTTGGCTACACCCCAAAATATAAAATTTGCATTATAGTAATGGGGTGGAAGATGGGACTCGAACCCACGGCCTCTAGTGCCACAAACTAGCGCTCTAACCAACTGAGCTACATCCACCATAACATTACCAATACATTTTACTCTATATAAGTAGTATTTGTCAACTATTTTTTTATATTTTGTCCCAAAAATTAAAAATATTTCACAAATTTAGAAATTATACTTGTTAAATTGTAAGAAATATCGTAAAATAGATATATTAAATTATAGAAAGAAGATGATTAAATGAACATATGGCATGATATCAACGGAGAAAGGATTCAAAAAGACAATTTTGTTGCCGTAATAGAAATAAGCAAAGGAGGAAAAAACAAGTACGAATTAGACAAAGAAACTGGAATGCTAAAACTAGATAGAGTATTATATACAGCTACACATTATCCAGCTAACTATGGTTTTATTCCAAGAACATATGCAGATGACAAGGATCCGTTAGATGTATTAGTATTATGTCAAGAAAAAATTGTTTCTTTAACACTAGTAGATTGCTATCCAATAGGAGTTATAAAAATGATTGATGGAGACGAGGAGGATGAAAAAATCATTGCAATTTCAAAGCAAGATCCTTTCTTAAATTGCTATCATGACTTATCTGAACTACCAAAACATATTGCTGACGAAATTAAACATTTTTTTGAAGTTTATAAACAGTTAGAAGGTAAAGAAACAGTAATAGAAGAAATTAATGGAAGAGAAGTTGCAGAAGAAATTATTGATAAATGCATAAAAAAATATAAAGAAAAATTTGAAAATTAAAGAAATAAAATGAAAGGGATAGTGCATGATTGCTGAAAAAGTTATTTTTAGTATTTTAGCTTTATTTTTATTTATATATATATTCTTTTTGATGATTCGCAGAAACGATACTAGTTATATTGCATTACTATTGCTTCAAGCCTTTGGAATCACTATTAATTTCTTAGAAATTATATTTGAAACTTTTACAAGTATACCAAGCAAGCTTGTAATGTATATAGCTGCTATTTTTTTGCCAATTGCTGTTATTTCTATGGAAAAAAAGCAAATTCCATTTTTAGAAATTAAAAATAGAATGCTTGCAAAAATATGTCTATTACTAAAAAACAATAAGAGAGCTAAAAAATATTTACTAAATATCATTAATAAATATCCTGAAAGTTACGAAGCACATAAATTGCTTGCACACATATATGAAAAAGAAGGCGGAATGCGAAAGGCAATTGATGAATATGTAAAGACTGTAGACATAAACAAGACAGATTATCTTTCGTATTATAAAATTGGAGATTTGTTATTTCAATTAGGGCAAAAAGAAGAAGCAACGACAATATTAAATAATTTATTGAAGAGCAAGCCAGATTATTATGATGCAACTATATTATTGGGTGATATATTGATTGAAGGAGAAAACTATAAAGAAGCAATTAACATATATACATCAGCACTTAAATATTATCCAAATGACTATAACTTATATTATAACCTAGGCATAAGCTATACATTGTTAAATGATTTTCAAAATGCAAAAATATGTTATGAAAAGGCTGCTACAATTAATCATTTATTCTACAATGCTTACTATACATTAGGGCAAATTAATTTAATATATCATGATATAGAAAAGGCAGAAGAATATTTTACAAAAAGCTTAGGAAGCGAAGAAATTGATGCAAAATCATATTTTCAATTATCCAAAATTTATATGATGAAAAAAGAGAAAGAAAAAGCAATTATATTTTTAAATAAAGCAATTGAATTAGATAGAAAATTTTATAAAAAATCAGAAGAAGAGCCTATATTTATTCCTATACGAAAATATATTGTTTTACCTATACAAACAGAGAAAGAACTTGTAATAGAGGAAAGCCAAAAAGAAACGAAAGTAGAAAAACACTTAGAAGAAACGTTTAAACTTATTGAGAGCATGGGGGTAAAAGGCATTACAGATGAACCAAAAGTAAAAATAAATGTGGAAAAAGAGAAAGAAGAAACTAAAGACAGGGAGAAAAATTAATTTTTAATTGTAAAACAAAGTATAAAATAAACAAAAGAAAAATAAAATGTAAAAAGCAAAGGAGGAACGAAAAGTGACAATATTACAAGCAATTATATTAGGAATTGTACAGGGATTAACCGAATTACTCCCTATTTCTAGCTCTGCTCATCTATTTTTAATTCCATGGGCATTTAATTGGAATATACCAGAATATTTTGATGTAGCATTGCACTTTGGAACTTTACTTGCAATAGGAATTTTCTTTTTTAAAGATTGGATACAATTAATTGTTGGTGGATATAAACAAGCAGTAAAAAAAGAAAAAAGCTTTGAAGGAAAAATGTTTTGGTACATAGTTATTGCTACTATTCCTGGTGGAATCATAGGTTTTTTACTAGATTATTTTGCAGACAATTTATTAACACAACCTATTGTTATTGCAATTTGCTTAATCGTTATGGGAATTATACTTTATGTAGTAGACCAGAAAGCAAAATCAGAAACTAATTACAAAGATTTAAACTTTAAACAAACATTTATTATTGGATTATCACAAAGCTTGGCATTCATTCCGGGAGTGTCACGATCAGGCATTACTATGACAACAGGAAGATTATTAGGAGTAAAAAGAGAAGCTACTGCAAAATATTCATTTATGCTATCTGCGCCTATTGTACTAGCTGCAACAATTTTTAAGTGTAAAGATTTTGTTTTTAATTTACCATTTTTTATAGGGATATTAGCAAGTTTTTTAGTAGGAATTTTAGTTATAAAATTTTTACTCGAATATTTAAAAAAAGGAAGCTTTAAAATATTTGCCATTTATAGAGTGATTATAGGAGTTTTAACAATAGTTATATTCTTTATTAAATAGAGGAAACCTTTGATTTTCTCTATTTAATTATTGTATAGGAAAATTCTTATACTGTTAAGACTTATTATATGAACTAAAATTTTAGCAATAATATTTTTACAAAAATAATCGACAATTTTTAACAAAAGTTGTAGCAGGAAGGAAAATACAGCATATATTATACTATAACCTACAGTTAAAGCAGAGGAGGATTTATATGGACTCACAAGTAAGTATATGTTGTACTAATAATAGAAATAGGAACAGAAGAAGATGCTGCATTGATACTATATTATTTATATTATCATTATTGTTAGCTTTTACAATAGGTTTATTAATAGGTGCAGTAACTGGACTATTTGAGGTTTTAGGGCTAGGAGCTGTTATTGTTTTAATAACCCTATTAGTATTAGCAATTATTATAAGGATTATTATGTTATTATGCTGCAAGAGGACTTGTTGCTAAAAAAACTAAAGTACAACAAGAGTAAGCTAGCTATACTTATACAAGTTTTTACAATTTACACATATAGGATTGCTTTTTATAATAAAAAAAGCAATCCTATATAATTTTACTTTATTATACAATATTAGATTTTATAAAAAAGAATTCTTCATACACCTTGAAGAAATAATCAATATACTATATAATGTAAAAAAATAAAATAAAAGAGGAAAAAGTGAAAAAAATAGCAATAATATTAGGAATGACTTTTGTTTTTTTCTGTTTTATTTCACTACAAAAGTCAGGAGAAGAAGTACAAATTCAGAGTGAAAACAAAAAAATAGAAGAAATAAAAGAAGAAGAAATAAAAGAAATACAAATTTATGATATAGAAGAAGGCTACTTAACTGTACCAGCTGTGAAAAACGCAAAAAAACACGTATATAATTGGAACAATATAAAATTTATAGGAAATTATAAATATTATGAAGATGATAATTATAAAACACATATAGGAATTGATGTTTCTACTTATCAAGGAGAAATCGATTGGGAAAAAGTAAAGGAAAGCGGTATTGAATTTGCAATTATTCGATTGGGATTTAGAGGATATGGTACAAGCGGTAAATTAGTTTTAGATGACAGATTTGAAGAATATGTGGATGGAGCATGCAATGCTGGAATAAAAGTCGGAGTTTACTTTTTCTCTCAGGCAATTAGCATACAAGAAGCAGAGGAAGAAGCAGAATTTGTGCTAGAACATATAAAGAATAAAAAAATTGAATATCCAATATGCTATGATTTGGAAAAAATAAAATATGTAGATACCGCAAGAGCAAACAATTTAAAAAAAGAAGAACGCACGCAAAATGCAATTACATTTTGTAATTATCTAAACCAAAAAGGATATAAAACTATGCTCTATGCTAATGCAAAATGGTTAACGACAGAGCTCGAACTAGAAAAACTGAATGATTATTCTATATGGTATGCAGACTATCAAGATAAACCTTTATACCCATATCATTTTGAAATGTGGCAATACACAGAAACTGGAATAGTAAATGGGATTAATGGAAATGTAGATTTGAATTTATACTTTGAAAAGAAGTAAAAAGGAGAAATTTATGGCGAAAATTATGGATGGAAAAGCACTAGCAAAAAAAATACAAAAAAAACTAAGAGAAGAAGTAGAGGATTTAAAAAAAGAAAAAATTATTCCTAAACTAGCAGTGATTATGGTAGGAAACAATGAAGCATCTAAAGTATATGTAAAAAACAAAAGTAAAGCATGTAATGAGGTGGGAATTGAGTATGAAGAATATTTACTTCCAGAAGAAACTACAAATCAGGAATTATTAGACCTAATAGGTAATTTAAATGCAAGGAAAGAAATTCATGGAATACTATTGCAAAGCCCAATTCCAGCTCATTTAAATATCAATGAAGCTTTTGAAAAGATTGATTATCATAAAGACGTAGATGGCTTTCATTCCGTTAATGTAGGAAATTTAGTATTGGGTAGAGACACATTTATTTCATGTACTCCTTATGGAATTATGAAAATACTGGAGGAATATGGAATTAGTATTGAAGGAAAGCATGCAGTGGTTATTGGCAGAAGTAATATTGTTGGAAAACCAATTGCACAATGCTTACTTGCCCAAAATGCTACTGTTACAATGTGTCATTCAAAAACAAAGAATTTACAATCGATTACTCAAAGTGCAGATATTTTAGTTGCGGCAATAGGCAAAGAAAAATTTGTAAAAAAGGATATGATAAAACCTGGAGCGATAGTAATTGATGTTGGAATTAACAGACAAGTAGATGGAAAATTGTGTGGGGATACAGATTATGAGAATTTAATCGATAAAGCTGGATATATTACACCTGTACCAGGAGGAGTAGGACCAATGACAATTGCTATGTTAATGACAAATGTCGTAAAAGCAGCTAAAAATGTCAAAGATTAAAAATATATGATGGGGCGAAATTCAAAAGCAATTTCGCCTTTTTTGTAACATAGAAAATTGACTTTGATATACACAAGATATAACAATACATAGGAAATTTCTGGGATTTTGACTGTATTAGAAAAGTTTGGGGGCTATAACAAATAGAAAGGAGGCTGTTAGAAAACATCTAACAGAATAATAAAATGGAATATTGGGTATGGCTCTCAAGAATAGAAAAAATAAATAACAAAACAATAGAAAAGTTATTGTCTATATATAAAACTCCAAAAGAAATTTGGAAGCAAACTTCAAAAGGATTACTTAATAATGGAGTAGAAATAAATCAAGTACAAGAGATTGTAAATCCAAAATACAGACAAAATTTGGAATCTTATGTAAAATATATGAAAAACCATAAAATAGAAATAATAACTAGATATGATAAAGACTATCCAGAAAAATTGAAACAAATTTATGATCCGCCACAAATCTTGTATTTGCAAGGGAATAGAGAAATATTAAATCAAAACAGTATAGCTATAGTAGGAGCTAGAATATGTAGCAATTATGGGAAAACAATCACGGAAAAGTTTGCATATGAACTTGCTAAAAAAAATATAGTAATAATTAGTGGATTGGCAAGAGGAATAGATTCTTACGCACATAAGGGAACATTGCAAGCAAAAGGGAAAACTATAGGAGTTTTAGGCTGTGGATTAGATAGAACATATCCAGTAGAAAATCAAAATCTAGCAACAGAAATTTTATTAAATAAAGGAGCTATTATTTCAGAATATGTTATTGGAACAAAACCAATGGCAATAAATTTTCCAAGAAGAAACAGAATAATTAGCGGATTATCTGATGGAGTACTAGTAGTAGAAGCAAAACAAAGGAGCGGAAGCTTTATTACGGTGGATTTTGCTTTAGAACAAGGAAAAGAAGTATATGCAGTTCCTGGAAATATTAATAGTATAACTTCAGAAGGAACGAATGAGCTTATAAAGCAAGGAGCAAAAATAGTAACAAAAGCACAAGATATAATAGAAGATTTTTGACCATTATATGAATTTTTTCTTAAAACTATTTCAATTTGAGCTTATATAGTATATAATAAATACGTTAAAAATTAAGCTAAAACAAATATACTAAAAATATATAGGAGGTCTAAAGTGGCTGAGAAAAATAACAAGAAGAAAAAAAATACAAATGAAAATGAAAAAACAAAGAAATATAAAACAGATGAAATAAAAAAAGCAAAAACAAATAAAAAACATACAAAATTGAAAAAAGTTTTAAAAGCATTAGTGATATTTATATTTGTATGCTTTATTGTAGGAGGAGCTGGAGCTTTTGGATTTGTTTCTGGAATTTTAGATGATGATTTTAAAATCCCAGAAGAACAACTTATTATAGGAACAGCAAATTCAAAAATATTAGATAAAGATGGAAATTTACTAGCAGTATTAAATGGAGATGAAAATAGAGAAAAAATTACTTTAGATGAGATGGCTCCTTATCTGCCAAAAGCTTTTATAGCCATAGAGGATGAAAGATTTTACGAACATCAAGGAGTGGACATTTCTAGAACTTTATCTGCTACTGTTCGTTGGTTACTTAGTAAAGTAGGAATAGGCACTTCTGACTATGGAGGTAGTACTATTACACAACAATTGGTTAAATTACTCACAAAAGAAGATGACAGAGTTTGGCAAAGAAAGGTAAAAGAAATATCAAGAGCATATAATATAGAGAAAACTATTTCTAAAAACCAAATATTAGAATTATATTTAAATATGATTTTTATGGGTGACAAAGCTTTTGGAGTAGAAATTGGTTCTAAATACTATTTTAATAAATCCGCAAAAGACTTAAGTTTAGCAGAATGTGCTTATTTGGCAGGAATTAATCATTCACCAAACTGGTATAAGCCGTTTGAAACAGATGAAGAAGAAATTCCAGAAATGCAAGAAAAAATAAAAAACAGAACAAAAGTGGTTCTTGCAAAAATGAAAGAATTAGGAATGATTGAAACAGAAGAAGAATATAATCAAGCAGTCGAAGAAGTAAATAATGGATTAGCATTTAATAAAGGAGAAATTACTCAGGTAGTATACTCTTACCATACAGATGCCGCTATAGAACAAATATTAGAACAATTACAAGAAGAAAATCCAAGCT
Source organism: uncultured Clostridia bacterium (assembly GCA_944388625.1). Taxonomy (GTDB): domain Bacteria; phylum Bacillota; class Clostridia; order TANB77; family CAG-508; genus CALXJM01. Next base: position 28,358 of record CALXJM010000003.1, on the reverse strand, counting down.
GGAATAGAAATATGGCAAGATCATACTTATATGGAGGAAATTTCACTATTTATACAACACAAGATACAAATGCACAAAACATATTACAAGCAGAAGTAGAAAAAAGTAAATACATAGTAAAATCTAGAAAAACAAAAGACGCAAACACTGGTGAATACTTAACAACTCAAGCAGCCATGACTGTTATGGATCCAAAAACAGGATATGTAATAGCAGTTGCTGGCGGAACTGGTCCAAAAACTGTAGCACAAGGATTAAATAGAGCAACACAGCAACCAAAACAAACTGGATCTGCCATGAAACCATTGGCAGCAGTTGCACCAGGAATTGCAAATGGAACTTTAACAGCTGGAACCGTGGTAGATGATGTATACACAAATTTCAGCGGTTGGGATCCACATAATTCCTATGGAGGATATAAAGGGCTTATTACAGTTCGCTATGGAATTACTATTTCATCAAATATAGGAAATGTAAAAGCCATACAAAAAGTTGGCGTAGAAAATTCATTGGCATTTTTACGAGAAGCAGGAATTACTACATTAACAGATGAAGATAGAGGCTTAACTCTTGCTTTAGGAGGCCTAAGCGAAGGAATTACTTCATTAGAAATGGCAGGAGCATATGGAATGATAGCAAACGACGGTGTATATATCGAACCTACATTCTATACTAAAATTGTAGATTCGGAAGGAAATACAGTGCTAGAACCAAAACAAGAAACTAGAAGAGTAATGTCAGAACAAGCAGCATATATTATGAAAGATATATTAAAAGGACCTGTAACTAGTGGAACTGCTTCTATGTGTAGAATTACAGGTATGGATGTAGCTGCTAAGACTGGAACAACAGATAATTATGTAGACAGATGGCTATGTGGCTTTACTCCATATTATGTAGCAACAACTTGGCTTGGATTTGATTACAATAGTGAAACAACTTTAGGAAGACTATCTGGAAGCAATCCTGCTGGAACTATGTGGGATAGTGTTATGGAACAAATTCATGCAGATTTACCAAATAAAAAGTTTGAGCAACCTTCAGGAATTGTTACTGCAACCATTTGTAGAGACTCTGGTTTATTAGCGACAGAAGACTGTAAGAAAGATCCAAGAGGATCTCGAGCATATTCAGAAATTTTTGTTAGAGGAACTGTACCAACAGAGACTTGTACTTGTCATGTAAATGTAAAAACATGTAATGACACAGGGAAAATTGCAACTGAATTTTGCCCAAATGTAACTGAAAATATATATATTACGAGACCAGATTCAAAAGAGAATACTGCATGGAAAAACGCACAAGATGCACAGTATATGTTGCCAGAAGATTTAGTAGATACTTGTGATATTCATACACAAGAAGAAAAGGATACAACAAAACCAGTAATTAAGATAAAAGGATCTTTAAATATGTCAATACAACAAAACGAAGAATATGAAGAACTAGGAGCTACTGCTACAGATGACAAAGATGGAGACATTACAGACAGAATTGTAATTACTGGAAAAGTAGATACTAGTAAAATAGGGACATATATAGTTACTTATACGGTAAAAGACAATGCAGGAAATGAAACTACAGCTCAAAGGACAATTAAAGTAGTAGAAAAAACAAGTGGAGGAAATAATACAGGAGATCAAAACCAAAGCGGAAACAGCAATAGCGCAGGTGAAAACAGTACCAATACTAATACTATAGATAATAATACAACATAAAAAAGAAGAATTTTAGAAAAACTTTCACAACTGGAATAAGGAGGATTTTATGAAAATTTATTTTTATAATACATTAACAAAGCAAAAAGAAGAATTCAAACCTATTAACCCAGAAGAAGTTAGACTATACTCTTGTGGACCTACGGTTTATAAAGATGCTACTATTGGAAACATGAGAACAAATATATTTATGGATAATTTAAGGAGGACTCTAAAATATAATGGCTATAAATTAAAACATGTGATGAATATAACCGATGTAGGACATTTAGTTTCAGATGGCGATGAAGGCGAAGATAAAATGGAAAAATCCGCCAAGGAAGAAGGCAAAACGCCACTTGAAATAGCAAAGCATTATACAAAATTATTCCTGGAAGATTGCCAAAAGTTAAATATAGATATGCCAGAAATTATTTGTAAAGCTACAGATCATATTAAAGAAATGGAAGAATTCGTGCAAAAACTGATGGATAATGGATATGCATATGAGACGTCCACAGCCATTTATTTTGATGTTTCAAAATTAGATACTTATGGAATTTTATCTGGAATTAATTTAAAAGAACAAAAAGCAGGAGCTAGAGTGGATATAGATACAGAAAAGAAAAATCCTTATGATTTTGCATTATGGATAAAAGCACCAGAAAATCATATAATGAAATGGGAAAGTCCATGGGGATTGTGCTATCCTGGATGGCATATAGAATGCTCTACTATGAGTATGAAATATTTAGGAGAGGTATTCGATATTCATACAGGTGGAGTAGACTTGATACCAACCCATCATGAAAACGAAATTGCGCAAAGTAAAGGAATTACTGGAAAAATACCAGCAAGATTTTGGATGCATGGAGAATTTTTGCTTATCAATGGAGGAAAGATGTCAAAAAGCTTAAATAATGCTTATTTAATAAAAGACATAGAAGCAAAAGGATATGAACCATTAGCATATAAAATGTTAAACTATACATGTCATTATAGAAACAAATTGAATTTTACGTGGGAAGGATTAGAAGCAAGTAGTAAAGCTTTAATAAAATTAAGAGAAGGATATAAAAAACACAAAGAAGGAACAGAAATAATAGAAGAGCAAGTTTTAACAAGTTATCGTGAGAAATTTTTAGAAGCAATAAATGATGATTTGAATATGCCTTTAGCTATGAGTATAGTTTGGGAAGCAGTTAAAAACACGAAAAAATCAAAACAGATAGCAGAGCTGTTAGAAGATTTTGATAATGTATTAGGAATAAAAATAAAAGAAAATCCAAAAGATGAAGAAAAAATTCCAGAAGAAATTCAAAGATTAGTAGAACGTAGACAAAAAGCAAGACAAAATAAAAACTGGGAAGAATCTGATCGCATTAGAGATGAAATAAAAGATAAAGGATATCAAATAAAAGATACAAATAATGGTATAATAATAGAGAAAATATAAAGGGGTAAAAATGGAATTAGTAAATAAAACTACAGAAAAAGAGTATAAAGAATTTTTAGAAAAACATGAAAGATGTCATTTTCAACAATCCATAGAATGGGCTAAGATAAAAAGTAATTGGAAAAATGATATAATTTTAGTAAGAAATAAAGAAAACAAAATTATTGGCTCTATTAGTATACTCACTAGAAAAATACCATTATTTGGAAACCTTATGTACGCACCAAGAGGACCTATTTGTGACATTCATGATAGAAATGTTTTATCCAAGTTAACAGATGGTATAAAAGAACTTGGTAAAGAATATAAAGCATTTACATTTAAATTTGAACCAGATGTCATAGTACAAGATGAAGAATTTAAGAAAATAATGATAGAATTAGGATATACTATAAAAAATAAAGAAAAAAACTTTGACGAAGAAATTCAACCTAAAAAAGTATTTCGTTTAAGTTTAAAAGGGAAAACAGAAGATGAAATTTTTCAAGGTTTTCATTCTAAACATAGGAATATGGTAAGAGCAGCTATTAAGAGAGGGGCAGAAGTACGAGTAGGAACAAGAAGTGATTTGCCAACTTTTCAAAAAATAATGGAAGAAACAGGAGAAAGAGATGACTTTATTATAAGAAAACTAGACTACTTTGAGAAGATTTATGATACTTTAGGCGAAAAGCACATTAAATTGCTTATGGCATATCATGAGGACAAGCCTATTGCAGGAACGCTTATAGCCATTTATGGAAATAAAGCTTGGTATATGTATGCAGCAAGTAGTAATGAAGACAGAGAATTAATGCCAAATTATTTATTGCAATGGGAATTAATTAAAATGTTACTTGCTATGAAAATTGAAATTTATGATTTTAGAGGAATTGGAGGAGCACATGAAAACGAAGGTTTATATCGTTTCAAAAGCAGGTTCGGAGGAGAGTTTATAGAATTTTTTGAACTATATAAACATTTTAGTAAAATTCGTTATACATTATATGTAAAATCAGAGAAATTGTTTAAAAAATTAAGATCTTTGATATTTAAACTTAAAAAGCAGACAAACTGAAGAAAGGAAGAATAGGAAGTGAAAGAACAAAAATTGAATTTCCTAACAAGAATTAGTTCAGCTATTAAATTAGAAAGATATCAAGAATTAGCAACAGATAAAATATTTGAAACTATAAAATATATAGCTAAATTAATGATAATATTTGTACTAATTGTAAGCATTGGAATTACTGTTAAATTTAATACTATGTTAGATGATGGTACATTAGAAGACTACATGCATGAGATGGAAAACTATGGATTAGAAAGTAACATTACACAAGAGATGATACAAGAGATTAAAAACTCGAATAGAATTGTAATGTGTGTAGGCTTTTATTTAATAACTGCATTATACACTTATACCATCTATTTTATACTTGTTATGATGGATATTTTACTACTATCTGTGCTTGGATTTTTTATTTCACGTATTTTCAGAATACAATTAAGATATGAAGCGGTTTATAATATTTCTGCCTACGCACTTACATTATCTATAATATTAAATATGCTATATATTACTGCAAATTTACTTACCGGATTTACAATAGAATATTTTACGATTGTATATAACATTATATCTTATATTTATTTAATTGCAGCTATTTTAATAATTAAATCAGACATTATAAAAACAAATATAGAATTAATGGCAATTATGGAAGAGCAAGAAAAGGTAAGAAAAGAATTAGAAACACAAAAACAAGAAAAAGATACAGAAGAAAAAGGGGAAGAAAATAAAAAAGAAGAAAAAAGCGAAGATGAGAAAACACTACCAGAAAATAATAGTCCATTACCTGAAAGAGAAAATGGATAAAAATAAGCTTTAATGCAATAAAAATATATCATAAAGGAGCAATTATGAAAAAACAAAAACAAAATAATAACAAAAATAAAAAAAAGATAAGTATAATTATAATATTATTAATATTAATTATACTCATTTTAGGCTCTATATTTTTACTTTTTAAAACAACAAACAATAATGAAGAACAAGAAGAAAACGAAATTACTTATACAGAATTAATTAAAAAAATGGATAATGGAGAAGTAGAAAAAATAGAAATGACAGTAGGTTCAAGTGCAATTAAGGTAAAATTAAAAGATATTGAAGAAGAAAAATCTAGTATTATACCTAATACTCAAACCTTTGTAGAACTATTGCAAGAGAATGTAAGAAATGGGAAAGAAATTGTTTTTGAACAAAAAAAGCCAAGTGTTATTTTAAGAATTGCAGACACATTATTTTCACTATTACCAACAATTTTAATTATTATCCTATTTGTTTTAGTTATTAAAATGCAAGGATTGGGAGATAAAGGAAAAATATACGGAGGAGAAGAAAATAACGAAACAGGAGTTACATTCGAAGATGTTGCGGGTTTGGACGAAGAAAAGGGAGAATTAATAGAAATAGTAGACTTTTTGAAATATCCAAAAAAATTCCAAGATATGGGAGCTAAAATACCAAGAGGAATTTTACTTTGTGGAAAACCAGGAACTGGTAAAACATTAATAGCCAAAGCAATTGCAGGAGAAGCAGGAGTTCCTTTTATTTCTATGAGTGGGTCTGAATTTATCGAAATGTTTGCAGGATTAGGAGCATCAAGAGTAAGAAAATTATTTGAAAAAGCAAAAAAGATTTCCCCTTGCATCGTATTTATTGATGAAATTGATGCTATTGGTGCCAGAAGAAATGGAGGTAGTGGAGGAGACTCAGAAAATAATCAAACACTAAATCAGTTGTTAGTAGAGATGGACGGGTTTGAAACTAATGAAACAGTTATTGTACTGGCAGCAACTAATCGAATTGAAATGTTAGATAAGGCACTATTAAGACCAGGAAGGTTTGATAGGCAAATTAATATTGCTGCACCTGATTTAAATGGAAGAGAAGAAATTTTAAAAATCCATGCTAAAGATAAAAAACTAGCACCAAATGTAAATTTAAAAGAAATTGCAGGAGATACAGCTGGATTTACAGGAGCTGAATTAAGTAATATTTTAAATGAAGCTGCTATTCTTGCAACTAGAAACCAACATAAAGAAATTCAAATGCAAGACATTGATGAAGCAGTAAAGAAAGTAACAGTAGGATTAGAGAAACATACAAGAATTATTTCAGACAAAGACAAAAAATTAACAGCTTACCATGAAGCTGGACATGCTATTGTAAGTAAATTCTTACCAACACAACAAGATGTTAAAGAGGTATCAATTATACCTCGTGGAGTAGCTGGCGGTTATACTATGTACAAAACAAACGAAGATAAATACTATATATCTAAAACAGAAATGGAGGAAAAGTTAGTAGCCTTACTTGGAGGAAGAGCAGCGGAAAAAATAGCTTTAGATGATATATCAACAGGAGCAAGTAATGATATACAAGTAGCGACTGAAATTGCTAAAGATATGGTTACTGTTTATGGAATGAGCGACAAATTAGGACCTTTATTCTTAAAGACAAATGATCCATATGAAATGCAGATATTTGGAGAGAATATGGAAGATATTGTGGGAATAGAAACTAAAAAGCTAATTGATGAAGCTTATCGAAAAGCACAAGATATTATTACTCATAATATGGACAAATTAGAAGCAGTGGCAACGAGACTATTAGAAAAAGAGATTATATCTGCCGAAGAATTTGAAACATTCTTTCAAAATTAAAAATGAAATTACAGTATGATTAAAATATGTAGTAGTGCCTGAACTAGGTTACACTAAGTATCAATATTAACAAAGGATAAAAAAATTAGAAAATAAAGAAGAGCATAAGCAAATTTAGTTATGCTCTTCTATTATATTGTAAAAATTATCATATGGAATTTCAAAACTCTTCCCACTCAAATATTCTAATATTCCACTATCTCCTCTAAAGCGAAATGTTATTTTATAACTACACAATAATTGATGTTTAACTTTAAATTTTTTATTTATTTCATTTGTTCCATATTTTCCATCCCCTATAATAGGATGGTTAATAAAAGCTAAATGAGCTCTTATTTGATGAGTTCTACCAGTAACCAATTCTACATCTAAAATAGAAATATTCTTTTTATGATTTGACTTTAAAACATGATATTTTGTAGTAATTGGTAAGTAACCAGTTTTTCTATTAGGAGAAATATATACCATACCCTTTTTACTATCTTTAAATAGAAAAGCATTTAAAGTAGCACTAGACTTTTGCGGTATACCATAAACAATACAAGCATAATGCTTTTCTATTTCTTTATTTTTAAATTTTTCTAACAAAATGGACAAAGCCACTTCATTTTTAGCAAAAATTATTAGGCCAGTAGTATTCCTGTCTAGACGATGACAAGGAAGAGGAAACTCTTTTTCTGATGAATAGTTATTTTGAACTAAAGAAGTCAAACTATTATTACCAGTTATTTCTAAATTAAAAGGCTTATTTAAAATAATAATATTTGAATCCTCAAAAATAATATCTAAATTAGTATTAAACAGAATATTATCTGGAATATAAATACAAATTTCATCTTGAGAGAAAATAGTTTTATTTTCAGATACTCTTTTTCCATTAATACGAATATCTTTTTTTCGCAAGGCTTTATAAATTGCGTTAGAACTCAAACTAGGGAATGAATATAATAAGAAATCATGCAATTTTTTATTATCAAATTTTTTATCAACAATTAATTTTTTCATAAAAATATTATATATGTTAAGTAAAAGGAAATCAAGTAAAGAAATTTGAAAAGAGAAATTTTGTAGGACACTTGAAAAAAAAATAATTTATGATACAATAAATAAAGAAAAAATGTTTGCATATGGAGGAACTATGTTTGCATATATAAAAGGAACAATAGAAGAAAAATGGAATACACATATAGTAATAGAAGCAGGGGGAATTGGCTATAAAATTTTTATGCCAAGCTCCGCCATTCAAAAATTACCAGAAATAGGAGAAACTATTAAAATTAATACTTACTATTATGTTCGTGAAGACAATATTAGTTTATATGGATTTATTACCAAAGAAGAATTAAAAATGTTTGAACTTTTGCTTTCTGTAAGTGGAATTGGAGCAAAATCTGCTCTTACAATGTTATCTGAAATTACACCATCTAGGTTTGCTCTAGCAGTTGTTTCTAACGATGTTTCAAATCTCACAAAAATACCGGGAATAGGAACTAAAACAGCAGCTAGGATTGTATTAGAATTAAAGGATAAGTTGAAAACAGAACAAGCAATTCAGAAAAATGAAAAAGCAGAAGAAATAATTGTAAGAGGGGACAATCAAACAGAGGCGATATCTGCTTTACAAGTTTTAGGATATGCCAAAAAGGAAATTGAGAAAGCCTTTGAAAAAATAGACACAAATAATTTAAGCGTAGAAGATATTATAAGAAAAGCATTAATAGTATTGGCAAAATAGGAGGAATAAACATGGATTTAAATCAACCTTTGGCATATAGAGTAAGACCAAAAACATTAGAAGAATTTGTAGGGCAAGAACATATTGTTGGGAAAGACAAAATACTATATAGAACGATTAAAGCAGACAGGTTATCTAGTATTATCTTATGGGGACCACCTGGATGTGGGAAAACATCTTTAGCTAAGGTAATTAGCGAAACAACAAAATATAAATTTACAAAATTAAATGCTGTAACTTCTGGAGTACCAGATATAAAGAATGCAATTCAAGAGGCTCAAAATAGAATATTAAACCCAAGTGGAAGATGTATCTTATTTATAGACGAAATTCATCGTTTCAACAAATTACAACAAGACGCACTACTTCCATTTGTAGAAGATGGAACGATTATTCTAATTGGAGCAACTACAGAAAATCCTTATTTCGAAGTAAACAAAGCTTTAATTTCACGCTCAATGATAATTAAGTTAGAACCATTGAAAAAGCAAGATATATTTAAAATATTAAAACAAGCATTGGAAAAAGAAGAAGGATTAAAAAGTTTTAATGTAAAAATACAAGATTCAACACTAGAGAAAATAGCAGATGTATCTGGTGGGGATGTACGCACAGCTTTAAATGGATTAGAGGTAGCTGTTCTTACAACACAAATGAACGAAAGAGGAGAAATATGCATAACAGATGAAATTGTAAAGGAAAGCGTTGCAAACAGAAAAGCTATATTTGACAAAAATGGAGATAGCCATTATGATAATATAAGTGCTTTTATTAAGTCCATGAGAGGGAGCGACCCTGATGCTACTATTTTTTATTTAGCAAGAGCATTAAATGGTGGAGAAGATCCTATGTTTTTAGCCAGAAGAATCGTAATATGCGCTTCAGAAGATGTAGGAATGGCAAACCCTAACGCGCTTATTCTAGCAACATCAGCTATGCAAGCGGTTCATATGGTTGGAATGCCAGAAGCAAGAATCATATTAGCACAAGCAGCGACCTATGTGGCAACTTCTAAAAAATCAAATGCAACTTACATGGGAATTAATAAGGCATTAGAAGATGTACAAACAAAGGACACAGGAGAAATTCCAATGCATATTAGAAATGCACCAGCAGAAGGAATGCAAGACTTTGGATACGGACAAGGATATAAGTATCCACATGATTATCCAGGACACTATGTTGAGCAACAATACTTACCTGATAAAATGCTAGGAACAAAATATTATAAAATAGAAGAATAGAAAAAATTAAGATTTGGTAATAAAATATCAAATTTATTACCAAATCTATTTTTTGCGCTATAGGAAAATAGCACTGATTAAAAAAATACACACTCTTATATTAATATACAAACAATAATAGGTAGAGCAACCGTAGGGGAGAACATTGTTCTCCCGCCACTGCGAAGAAATTGCTATAACAAAACCGAAATAACAGCAATAACGCTAACTGGCGAACGATGTTCGCCCCTACGGAATTACAACAGAATTAATATTAGAGACAAACAATAATTTAAGTAGTAAAAATTTATAAAATATGAATAAAAATACAAGTATTACATACTAAAAACGTATTAATTAATTTAAAACAATATATTTACACAAAAATGACGAATTTACTTGTATTTTCGAATAAAGTGTATTAAAATGATATGGTAACATTACTAATAGTAACATGCCAAATGGAGAGAAAGGAACAAAATGGAAATAACAACTAAATCTTGGAAACAAAATAAAGAATATTTAAGAGAACTGCAAAAATTTTTGGACAGAGCAGATAATATTAAAGAGAAAGAATTAAAAGAAGATATTATTAAGCAAATGCTAAAATGCGACAATTTATTAACTGAATTGGCAGAGAGAGCTTTTCATGATTGCTATAAAAAAGGATATAAAGACAGTATAAAAAAACTGTAAATGGAGAAACTAAAATCATGATGACAAAAAAAGTAATAATTGGAATAATGTCAGGGTTGATTAGTGGTTTTTTTGGAGCTGGTGGTGGTATGATACTCGTGCCAGCATATATGTATATACTAAAAATGCCTGATAAAAAAGCACGAGCAACTTCTGTATTTTCCATTATGCCAATGGTACTAGCAAGTACTTTATTTTACGTACAAAAAAGTTATTTAGACTTACAATTAGGAATTAAATGCATTATAGGAGGAATTATAGGAGGAATTATAGGAACTAAATTATTGGAAAGATTTTCAATAAAAACGTTAAAAATAATGTTTACGCTTTTTTTAATTTATGCTTCAATAAAGCTAATTATATAATCAAGAGAGTGAGGGAACTAAGGAGCACAAAATAGAAATGTTAGAAATTGGAATTGGAATAGTAGCAGGTATTATTAGTGGTCTAGGAATGGGCGGAGGAACAATATTAATACTTGCTCTTATTTTATTAATGAACATTGAACAGCATGTGGCACAAGCATCTAATTTATTATTTTTTATACCAACATCAATAGTCGCAACAGTTATAAATGCTAAAAAGAAAAGAATTGATTGGAAAGTCGGAATTCCTATTGCACTTTCAGGTACTTTAGGAGCTATTATAGGAGCAAAATTTGCAATACAAATAGAAAGCACAAATTTGAGAAAATACTTTGGAATATTTTTGGGAATAATTGCTTTAAATGAAATATATAACTTAATAAAAATGTATATTTTAGAACAAAAAACAAATAATAAAAATAAAAGCAAATAGGAGGTTAAGATATATGAGTTTTGTTAAAGGAATGCTAGTCGGAGGAATGTTGTCTGCAGGAATTGCTTTAATATGCGCAGATGGAATGTGCGATAATAAGAAAAAAATGATAAAAAAAGGGAAACAGCTAGTAAGAAAATTTGGAATGATGTAAATTTAATAGCAAAGAAAAATCCACATAGCAAATTAAAAGTATACAACAATAAGGCACAAGCAAAATAAGCTTGTGCCTTATTGCATAAAATTCATATGTATAAATTACTTTTTGCTATCTTTAATAATTTCTGTTGCTGTACCTAAGCTAGATAGAGCAGCTGTTGCTTCAAAAGGAATAAACACTTTATTGGCATCTCCTTTAGCTACTTCTTGTAAAGCTTCTAAAGACTTTAATTGAACTACTTTATCATTTGGCGCAGCATCTTTCATAGCTGCGTAAACCATTTGAATTTCTCTTGCTTTGGCATCAGCTACTTTTTTAATAGCCTCTGCTTCACCGGCAGCTCTTCTAATTCTTGCTTCTCTATCAGCTTCTGCTTGTAAGATAGCAGCTTCTTTTTGACCTTCTGCTTGCAAAATAGCTGATTGCCTTTCACCTTCTGCTTGTAAAATTAAAGCTCTTTTATTTCTTTCTGCATTCATTTGTTTTTCCATAGCATCACGAATATCAGCTGGTGGATTAATATCTTTAATTTCAACACGATCGATTTTACAGCCCCATTTATCAGTAGCTTCATCAAGAATAGTTCTTAATTTATCATTAATAGCATCTCTAGAACTAAATGTAGCATCTAAATCCATTTTACCAACGATATCACGAATAGTCGTGATAGCTAGATATTCAATTCCTTTTTTCAAAGATTGAATTTCATATACAGCCTTAGCAGGATCAGTAATTTGATAAAATACAACTGTATCAATTGTAATAGTAACATTATCTTGTGTAATAACACCTTGTGGTGGAATATCCATAGTTTGTTGTTTCAAACTAACTACACTTCTTACATGATCAAAGAAAGGAATAATAATACTAAGACCAGCATCAGCTATTTTATAAAATTTTCCTAATCTTTCGATAATGTATACTTCAGATTGCTTAACAACCTTAATCGAACTAAAAGCAATAATTAAAATGAAAATTAAAAAAATGATTAAAAATACCATTATATTTTTCCTCCTATAATTTATATATTTGTTTTTTCCTTTACAGGAGATACAATTAGTTTTACTCCTTGTATTCCTTTAATTTCTACTTCTGTATTTTGTTTGATTTGAGCTCCATCTTCAGAAACAGCAGACCAAGTATCTCCACCTATTTTAACAAGGCCAATACTGTCGACTGGAGAAATTTCTTTTGTGACTTTAGCGTGTTTTCCAATTAAAGATGCGGCATTTGTACGAATTGTTTTTTTTGATATATATTTGTTTACAAAAAATCTGGAGAATAATATAAGCACTGTAGAAGACATAACAAAAACTGCAGTTTGAATTAAAATATTATCTGTAAAAAAGCTAACAATCATAGCTAGTAATGCCCCAATACCTAACCAAAAAATAAGAAAGCCAACAGTAATAATTTCACCTATGAAAAAAATACCTGCAACAATTAACCACAATTGCCACATAACAAAACCTCCTTAAAATAAAATCACAATAATATTATACACTAAAATTTGACAAAAAGAAAGAGTTTTATAAAATATTTATAATATGTATTCACTAAATGATATTTTTATGATATAGTAAATAAAAAAATTATGGATTAAACATATGACGAAAATAACGATTTATTGTTGTTTAAAGGGAGATTAGATGTTTTCATATATGTAGTAAAGGAGAAAATTCATGAAAAAAACAAAACACGCAGAAGAAAGAAAAAGTAGAGGAAATTGGATTACAAAAAGCATTGTTGTACTAATTGCACTTGGAATAGCATTTGCTATTTTAAAAATCGCACCAAATTATAAAAATGAAGAAATCACAGATAGAATTAATGTAATAATAAATAATAATAACATAACAAATTATTTGAAAAAAGATGTTTATATTGATGAAGCTGGAACTGTATATTTATCAAAACAAGATATTGACAATTTTTTTGATAAATATATAGAATATGATGAAAAATATAACCAAATTATTACGACTTATGGAAATAAAGTTGCTGCTATAGTTGTAGGAGAAAATGAAATGGAAGTAAACTCTTCAACAGTAAGAATATCAGCACCTGTCATCAAAAGAGACGATACATACTATATACCTATGAGCGAAATGGAAGATGTGTACGACATGGAAATAGAATATAGAGCAGATACTCAAATTATAACTATTGATTCAATGGATAGAAAGCAAGTAAAAGCAGATGTTGCAAAAGACATGAGTGTAAAATCTAGAACGAAAGTATTATCCAGAACAGTAGATAAAGTCGAACAAGGTGAAAAAATTATTGTTATTGAAGTTTTAGAAAACGGATGGGCTAGAATAAGAACAGAAAGAGGAAAAATTGGCTATGTAAAAGAAAAAAATATAGCAAATCAAATTGTTGTAAGAGAAGACATGGATGAGGAAGAAAAGTTAGAAAAAGTAAGTTTGGTTTGGGATTATTATTCAGAATATGCTACTGCACCAGATAGAACAGGAGAACATATAGATGGAGTAAATGTTGTTTCACCTACTTTTTTTGCATTAGAAAGACTAGGCGGTGGAGAAATTATAGACAAGGCGGGAGAAGAAGGACTAGCTTATGTAAAATGGGCTAAAGAAAATGGATATAAAGTTTGGGGACTATTTGCAAATGAAGGAATGATAGAAACAACAAGCCAAATTATGAGAGACTACAAATTAAGAGAAAAAACCATTAATAAAATTGTAGAATTAGCTGTGCAGTATAATTTAGATGGAATTAATATTGACTTTGAAAATATGTATAAGGAAGATGTAGACTTATTTACAAGATTTATAATAGAATTATACCCAAGAGTAAAACAATGTGGAATGACATTATCAGTAGATGTAACAGCACCAGACGGAGGAGATACATGGTCTCTTTGCTTTGACAGATACAATATAGCTGAAAATGCTGACTATATAATATTTATGGCATATGATCAATACGGACAAAGTAGTACAAAACCAGGGCCTACAGCAGGATATGATTGGACAGAAGTAAGCTTAAAGAAATTTGTAAGAGACATAGAGAGTAATAAAATAATTCTTGGAATTCCTTTTTATACAAGACTATGGAGAGAATATGCTGAGCAAAACCCAGAAAGCAGTGTTGTTACAATGAAAAACATAGATAACGCAATTAATCAATATTTCCCAGGTATAGAAAAAACTTGGGATGAAGGAAGAAAACAATATTACTTAGAACGTGCAATGGGAGATTTTACCTATAAAATGTGGATAGAAGATGAAGAAACTGTACAGGGAAAACTAGATATGGCACAAGAATATAAATTAGGTGGAGTTGCCTTTTGGGTAAAAGATATGGAAAAAGAAAATATATGGACTAATGCAAAAGAATACTTAGAAAAACCTATAGAACAAGAATAAAACGAAAGAAAAAATTTCATACTAAACAGTAAGAGGTGAATGTATGAAAGAAAGATATAACAGAGCTGAATTAATAGAAGATGCAACTAAATATGGAGAGTATGTGTGTTCAAATTTTCATTGGCTACCAATAAAACAACAAAAGAAACAAGCAAGAAGAATGGAAAACATGACAAAACAAGAGATAATAAGAGCTAAAAAAGAAAAATAATCCAAAAACGAAAAAAACATTCGAATTTCGCATTTGAATGTTTTTTTTCGATAATATATAATTTAACAAAAGTCAAAGAAAGTCAAAGGCAAAGGAGGAACAATGAAAATATCAGATATTATAGAAGAATTTATTAAAGATTTATTTGAAGATGGCGATGAGCTAGTTGAAATACAAAGAAACGATTTGGCAGAACATTTCCATTGTGTACCTTCACAAATTAATTATGTTATTGCTACTAGATTTACACCAAATCACGGATACTACGTAGAAAGTAAACGTGGAGGAGGAGGAAGTATAAAAATTAAAAGAATTCCTATGACTAAAAGCGATTATTTCATGCATATAATTAGCAATATAGGAGAAAGAATTACAAGTAATGAAAGTAGTATTTTTATTCATAACTTTTTAGAATTGGGAATTATTTCCGAAAAAGAGGCAAAACTATTAAAAGTAGTAACCAGCGATAATGTACTTAGGATAGAAAAAGAAAAAAGAGATATTTTAAGAGCAAACATCTTAAAAAATGTATTGCTTAATATAATAGAAGAATAGGAGTGATAAATATGTTATGTGAACACTGCAATTACAATGAAGCAAATGTAAAATACACACAAATTGTTAATGGAGAAAAAAAAGAAATGTTTCTTTGCGATAAGTGTGCAAAGGAAATGGGCATTGATACTTTAAATTTTGACATGCCAATTCACTTATCTAATTTTTTTGATGATATATTAAATGATTATGACGGAACAAACTTTTCAACAAACTTACTAGGGACACAGCAACTAAAGTGCAACCAATGTCAAATGACATATGAAGAATTTAGGCAAAATGGGAAAATGGGTTGTGCTAATTGCTATGAAGCCTTCTCAAATAAAATAGAGCCACTTATAAAAAGGTTACAAGGCAGTACAAATCATTTGGGAAGAAAAAGCAAAAATATAGTAGAGCCAAAAGGAATCCATACAAATAAAAATACTAAACTAGAAGATGTGGAAAAATTAAAGGAAAAAATAAAACAATTAATTAAAGAAGAAAATTATGAAGAAGCTGCCAAGATTAGAGATGAAATAAAAAAGATAGAAAATGAAAAATAGAAAGGAGAAAAAGTTAGTTTTAAACTAACATAGAAAAATGATATGGAAAATTGGTATTTACAAAATGGAAATTGCTCTGACATTGTCATGAGTACAAGAATAAGGTTAGCAAGAAATATACAAGACTATCCTTTTATGGCTAAAGCACAAAGAAAAGATTTAATTGAAATTTTAAATAAAATAGAAGAAATTACGCCAAGTATTGGATATGGATTAAAATTTTTAAGACTAAGTAATATGGATGATGTTACAAAACTAAGTCTAATAGAAAAGCATATTATTAGTGCAGACTTAGCCATGAGCAGAAGTGATTTGACTGCTATTTTATTAAATGAAGAAGAAAATATTTGTATTATGTTAAATGAAGAAGACCACTTGAGAATACAAGTATTGGCAGCAGGACTAGAACTAGAAAATACACTTAATTTAGCTATAGAAATCGATAGAAAAATAGAACAATTAGTAAACTATGCTTATAGTGAGAAATATGGATTTTTAACAGCATGCCCAACTAATGTGGGCACTGGAATGAGAGCTTCGGTTATGGTACACTTACCAGCTTTAAGCATTACAGGAAACATTAGTAAAGTATTAGGAGCAGTAAATGGATTTAATATGAATGTAAGAGGACTCTATGGAGAAGGAAGTAACACACAAGGCAATGTTTACCAAATATCAAATAAGCAATCTTTAGGAATTTCAGAACAAGAAATTATAAAAAACATGAAAATATTAATAGAAAAGGTAATTCAACAAGAAAGAACTGCAAGAAGGTATTTAACTCAAGAAAGTATAGAATTAGAAGATAGAGTATATAGATCTTATGGAATACTAACAAATGCAAAAAGAATTACATCAGAAGAATGCAAAAAACTATTGTCAGATGTTAAGTTAGGAACAGATATGGGTATAATTCAAGAATTGGATGACTTAAAAGTTAATAAACTAATTATTTATACAAAGCCGGCTAATTTACAAAAATACGTAGGCAACCATTTAAACGATTACGAAAGAGATATAAAAAGAGCAGAAGTAATTAAGCAAATTATCAAATCATAGGAAATAGGAGGTAAAAATATGACATACAAATTTACTAAAAGTGCGCAAAATGCTATTGAAATAGCTAATACTATTGCAATTGAATTAGGACATAATTATGTAGGAACAGAACATTTGCTATATGGAATTGTAAAAGAAGGCACAGGAGTAGCAAGTAGAGTATTAGAAAATCAAAATGTAACACCAGAAAATGTAATGGAAAAAATAGAAGAACTAATTGGAAGAGAAGATGAAGATATAAGTGCAACTATAGGATTTACTCCAAGAACAAAAAGAGTTATAGAAAATGCTTTTATAGAAGCAAAAAAATTAGGGTCTGATTATATAGGAACAGAACATTTACTAATAGGAATCATGAAAGAGGGAGACAGTGTAGCAGTTAGAATTATGATGGACTTGAATGTAAATCCACAAAAACTATACAATGAAATTGTAAAAGTGCTAAATGAATACGAAACTGAAGAACAAGAAGGAAGACGAAGCGGAAAAGAAAACGGAAGTTTTAATTCAACATCTACTTTAAATCAATTTGGAAGCGATTTAACAAAAAGAGCCAAAGAAGGAAAATTAGATCCTGTTATTGGAAGAAAAGAGGAAATTGAAAGAATTATTCAAATTTTATCTAGGAGAACTAAAAATAATCCATGTTTAATTGGAGAACCAGGTGTTGGAAAAACAGCAGTTGTAGAAGGACTAGCAGAGAAAATTGTATCTGGCGATGTCCCAGAAGTATTAAAAAATAAAAGAGTGGTTACTATGGATGTTACATCTATGGTAGCAGGTGCAAAATACAGAGGTGACTTTGAAGAAAGAATAAAAAAATCACTAAATGAAGTAAAAAAAGCAGGAGATGTAATTTTATTTATCGATGAAATTCATACTATTGTTGGAGCAGGAGCAGCAGAAGGGGCAATTGATGCAGCAAATATATTAAAGCCATTACTAGCAAGAGGAGAAATTCAATTAATAGGTGCTACTACTTTAAATGAATATAGAAAATATATAGAAAAAGATGCAGCTTTAGAAAGAAGATTTCAACCAGTTACTGTTAATGAACCAAGCGAAGAAGATACTATTTTAATTTTAAAAGGAATTCGTGACAAATATGAGGCACATCACAACGTAAAGATCACAGATGAAGCAATTAATACTGCAGTAAAATTATCTACTAGATATATTAATGATAGATACTTGCCAGACAAAGCAATAGACTTAATAGATGAAGCATCATCTAGAGTGAGACTAAAAACATATACACAACCAAGTAATTTAAAAGAACTAGAAGAAAAAATAGAAAAAATGCAAAAAGAAAAAGAAGAAGCTATTCGTGTACAAGACTTTGAAAAAGCTGCAAAGCTAAGGGATGAGGAACACAAGAAAAAAGAAGAATTAGCAAAAGAACAAGAAAAATGGAAAAATAAAACTACTAAAAATATTGTTAACATTACAGGAGAAGATATTGCAGAAGTAATTTCCAACTGGACAGGTATACCAGCAAAAAAAATCAACCAAACAGAGACAGAAAAATTAAAAAATCTAGAAAATAATTTACATGAAAGAGTAGTAGGACAAGATGAGGCAGTAACAGCAGTTAGCAAAGCAATTAAAAGGGGAAGAGTAGGATTAAAAGACCCTAAAAGACCAATTGGCTCATTCTTATTTTTAGGTCCAACTGGTGTTGGAAAAACTGAATTGTCAAAAGCATTAGCAGAAAGTTTATTTGGAAATGAAAATGCTATTGTTCGAGTTGATATGTCAGAATATATGGAATCACATTCAGTTTCAAAATTAATTGGTTCTCCACCAGGTTATGTAGGATTTGACGAAGGAGGACAGTTAACAGAAAAAATAAGAAGAAAACCATATTCCGTAATTTTATTTGATGAAATTGAAAAGGCTCATCCAGATGTTATGAATATGTTACTACAAATTTTGGAAGATGGAAGATTAACAGATTCAACAGGTAGAACAGTAAATTTCAAAAATACTGTTATCATTATGACTTCTAATGTAGGGGCAAGATTAATTGCAGAAAAGAAAACATTAGGATTTAATGCAACAGAAGAAAACAAAGAAGAAAAAGAATACGAAACAGTAAAAAAAGAAGTCATGGCAGAGCTAAAAAAACAATTCAGACCAGAATTTATTAATCGTATCGACGAGATTATAGTATTTCATAAACTAACAGAAAAAGAAATTAAACAAATAATTAATCTTATGTTAAAAGAAGTTGAAAAAAGGCTAGAAACGCAAAATATTCATATGGAAGTAGCAGAAAGTGCAAAAGAATTAATAGCCAAAAAAGGAACAGACACTACCTATGGAGCAAGACCACTAAGAAGAGCAATTCAAAATTTAATAGAAGATAAAATAGCAGAAGAAATTTTAGATGGAAAAATGAGTTCAGGATCTAGTATTATAGTAGAAGCTAAGGACGATAAAATTCAAATCACAAAAAAGATTGCTGAAAATTAAAATAAGTTGTATAATAAATAAATAACAAATATGGGGGTCTGAGAACATGAAGAAGAAAAAACAACGACTTTATTGGCTACGACCGAGAAACTGGCAACTGCTTTATTTAGACTGCCGAAATAAGGGAGATTCAAAACGGACAGCTTTGTGGCGAGTATTACTCTATGTGATTGGCCTTGAGACACACGAAGAAGAAAGCAGAAACGATTTTGAATAAACAGACCTAAAAGGGAAGGCATAATGCCTTCCCTTTTGATCAAATAATAAAAATATCGCCTTATACGAATAACTTTATATCAAATTGGATTTACATGAATAATAACATGATAAATTCGTTCTAACTTAGAAATATCTTTTTCTAAGCTATCTGCTAGACTGTGACTGTCAAAAGTGGACATGTTCCCATCAACAAAAATTGTAAGAACTACAATATATTGATAACCAACAGGAGTAGAATACATATCTCCAACACTCTTTATATCTTTATAACTATGAGCCAAATCTAAAATTAAATCAGAAGTAGCAGTATCTAAAGCAATATCCATTAAAACATTATAGCTTTCTATAAAAATTTTAATTCCAGCAAAGCAAATCCAAATAGATATTCCTAATCCAACAACTCCATCAAACCAATTAATACCAAGTAAACTTAAAAACACAGAAAACAAAGTAAAAGTAGTTACAATACAATCATTACGGTGATCTTCAGAATTTGCCTTTAGTAAAATATTATTATATTTGTTGTATAAAATGTGAGTAAATAAGAACAATGCAAACTTTAAAACAATTGTAATAATACAAACTATAACTAAAGTCCATGAAAAGCTAAAATTACTGCCATAAAATAAGCTATGGCAAGAATCATAAAATAATTTTAATGCTATTATAATCATAGAAATACTAATAAATAATGAAAAAATATATTCTGCTTTTCCATGCCCAAAATTATGAGTCGAATCACCAGGCTCACTAGCTATTTTATTTCCAATAAAAGTCATAAGAGAAGCAAAAATATCTCCAGCACTATTAGCAGCGTCTGCAATCATAGCCTGACTATTAAAGGTAAAACCTGTAATTCCTTTTATAAAAAGTAAAAAAACATTTCCTAATATACCTAAAATTCCAGCTACTTTTGTAGCCTTATATTTATCCATAAAATCAAATCCTTTAAAAATAACATTTAAAATATGGTTAAAGTTTAATTTATTCCAAATTATAACATAAAAAATAATATTTGACAAACATAAAAATATATGTTAAAATAATTTACTGTAAACCGCTTAATAAAGGTACAAAAAAGTTAATGAAATAAATAACTACCTAAATTTACGGTTAGCGAGTATACGTAAAAGGAGGTGTACATTTGATGTACGCAATAATTGAAAGCTGTGGAAAACAGTATAAGGTAAGCAAAGGAGATATTGTATTTTTTGAAAAATTAGACGCAGAAGAAGGTAAAAAAGTAACTTTTGATAAAGTAGTACTTATGTCTGAAGATGAAAAAATACAAATTGGAAACCCTTATGTAAAAGGTGTAAAAGTAGAAGGGAAAGTAGTTTCTCACGGGAAAGGAAAGAAAATCATTGTTTTCAAAATGAAACCAAAAAAGAACTATAGAAGAAAACAAGGACATAGACAACCTTATTCAAAAGTAGAAATTACAGATATAAAAATTGCTAGTGCTAAAAAAGAAAAAGCAGAGTAATTTGGAAAAAATAACTTTAGAAGGGAGTGAACAAAATGGCTCATAAAAAAGGTGGCGGAAGTACAAAGAACGGAAGAGACAGTGAGTCAAAGCGATTAGGTACAAAAAGAGCAGACGGGCAATATGTATTAGCTGGAAATATATTAGTAAGACAAAGAGGAACAAAAATTCATCCAGGAACAAATGTTGGAATTGGTAGTGATGATACATTATTTGCTTTAGAAAATGGAACAGTAAAATTTGAAAGAAAAGGAAAAGACAAGAAGCAAGTAAGTGTTTATCCAGTAGAAAGTAAATAATAAGAACCTGACTAGGATAATCAATTTAAAATTGTAGCTCAATTACTTTATAACCTTGTCATCTTCAACAATAAAAGCAAAACCATCCTTTTAAGGGGATGGTTTTGCTTTTATAGAAAGGAAAATGTAAAAATGGAAGAAATTGAAAAAATAATTGCAGAAAATGATATTATTAATATATACACAAAGATACCTAAATGTGAGCTAAAAACAGTACTATTTTATTTAAAAAACAATTTAATAGTATTAAAAAACGAAGAACTTACAGAAGAAGAAAAAAAAGACAATCTAATTAGATATGACAATGTAAAAGCATGCTTAGAAGAAGACTATAGTTATTTAAAATACATACTAAATTACAAAAACAGAGTTAATATATCTTCAGCAGTTACAAGAAGAAAAGAAAAACGAATTGTAAGTAATATATGTAGAGGATGCAATTTTAAAAATTGTATTTTATACTTGGTACATACACTATTAGAAGAAATGGAACGAATTAATGAAAAAAGAAAAGATAAAATATCTGGTGTAGAAATCGTAGAAACTATTTTACAAGAACCAAAAATGCAAGAAACAATATCACTAGAAAAAAGTGAACTAGAAAAATTTGATGTATACACCTTGCTTTTTGCACAAGTCATATTAGATGGAGATTTAGTACAATTAGACAATTATGATGACGAAAAAAAAGTGGCCACTATTAAATATGTTGATTTGTCTAAAATCGAGGACTATAAATACTTTAGCAATAAATTAAGAGACTATTATGATAATATGACATACAATACATTTAAAATAAAAGTAAAAGACTTTAATGAAAAGAAAAAAAAGGTAGATGATTATGAGTATTTTTATAAAGTAGCAGGATACTTAGAATATCTAAGAAAAGTAGAGAAAAAAGATGTATTACAAGGCATAGAAAAACATTTAAAAGAAATGGATACTAAAATTATTGCAAATCGTTCTAAATATTTTACGCAAGATAGTTTAAGCCAGATAGAAGAACTTCCATGTAACGAAAAAGTAAAAAAACAAATTACCGAACTACTAAACTATGTATTTAATTACTATGTTGACAAGACTATTCCTTATATACCAATTAATATTATTTTTTATACAGAAGACAAAGAAATTGTAAAAAAAGTAGAAGGTATCATTGGCGAATTTATGTGGTTTTACAACTACTTTAGCAATGACATGAGGTATTATGAAAAATCAATGAATGAAATTATACTTGATAAATTCGCAATTAATGGACTATATGTAAAACAAAATGAAAAAAAAGAAATAATTAATAAAACTGGAATGATGCTAATTGAAAACTTCGAAAGCTTAGCATATATAGAAGCAGTAGAAAAAAACAGAATATTGAATTTATTAACAGAGCAAATAGAAAAAAATAATAAAAGAGTATGTACAGTTATTTATGGGAAAAAAGAAACCATAAAAAAAATCTTAAACGAATATCCAAAACTAAATACTACTTTATTTAATATTGAGTTAGACATAGATGAATTAAATGTAGAAACAATCTATCAACTTTTAATAGAAACAATAGAGAAAAATGAAAAATTAGACATAAAAGTAAAAGAAAAAATTTATAATTATATTAAACAATCATATGAAAATAGCGAAATTAAAAATATGGAATATGTAAAAAACTTATATAATAGAATCATATTAAATGAAAATAGAAAGATGTATAATGGCGAATGTATAAAAATTGGATTGGATGATATTCCAACAGTATATAATACGAAAGACTTAGAACAGATATTAGCAGAACTAAATAATCTAGTAGGCTTAGAAAAAATAAAAAAAGAAATTAATAACTTAGTAAGTCTATTAAAATTTAATAAGAATGCAAATTTAGATATATCAAAATTAAACCTACATATGGTATTTATGGGAAATCCAGGAACAGGGAAAACAACAGTTGCAAGACTAATCAGCGACATATTCTATAATTTGGGGTATATACGAAAAAATAAATTAATAGAAGTATCTGCTAAAGATTTAATTGCTCCATATATAGGGCAAACAGCAGGGAAAACCTATAATGTTATGAAATCTGCATTGGGTGGAGTACTATTTATTGATGAAGCATATGCTTTAGTTTCAGAGCATACTTTTTCAGAAGACTGCTTATCTACAATTGTTAAAGTTATGGAAGACGAAAAAGATAACTTAGTTGTTATTTTTGCTGGATACCAAGAAGAAATGAAAAACTTTATAAAGGCAAATGTAGGATTAAGCTCTAGAATAGGATACAATATTTTATTTGAAGACTACACAACAGAGGAATTAATACAAATTTTTGACAGATTGTTAGAAGAAAATAAATTTAAAATAACTCAAAAAGCAAAAGAAAAAATTATAAATATTGTCGAAAGTTCAAAAAAAATAGAAGGTTTTGGAAATGCAAGATATATTCATAACTTATACCAAAATATCTTAATTGCCCACGCTAAAAATGTGGAAAATGTAACAAATAAAAAAGAACTAATGACAATAGTAGAAGAAGATTTAAATCCAAGTGAACTAATTGCAAAAAGAGATGAAAAAAGGACAATTGGATTTTAAAAAATGCTTGCAAATAAAAGAAAAATATGGTAAAATAGCAATGTTAAAATTTTAAATTTTAATCCTTACTCATAATTATATGGGTTATAAATCCAAAAGGAGGTGAAAATAATGAACAAATACGAAAGTGTTGTCATTATTAATCCAGGTCTTGAAGAAAACGGAATCAAAAGTTTAATTCAAAAAATTACAGACCTAATTAATTCTGACGGTAAAGTAGAAAATGTTGAAGAAATGGGCAAAAGAAAATTAGCTTATGAAATTAAAAAGCAAAAAGAAGGCTATTATGTTGTAGTAAACTTTGAAGCAAATCCAGCTTTAATTGCTGAATTAGAAAGAATCTACAGAATTACAGATACAATATTAAAATTTATAGTAGTAAAAAAAGATTAAATTAAAGCCTTGTAAGAAGAAAGGTAAGGTGCAAAAATGAACAAAGTAGTTTTAATGGGGCGCTTAACAAGAGATCCAGAAGTAAGATATACACAAACCAATAATACATTAGTAGCAAGCTTCAGCCTAGCTGTAAATAGAAGATTTGCAAAGCCAGGGGAAGAAAGACAAGCAGATTTTATTAATATTGTTGCTTGGAATAAAACTGGAGAATTTTGTAGTAAATATTTTAAAAAAGGCCAACAAGTGGGTGTCATTGGAAGAATTCAAACTAGAAGCTATGATGATGCACAGGGGCAAAAACGTTATGTAACGGAAGTTATTGCAGAAGAGGCTTATTTTGCAGACAGCAAAAAAGATGGAGATACTGCTGGATTTGAAAACACATTTGGAGAAAATGTAGCAACAAGCTCAGAATTTTCTGTATCTTCAGATGATGACTTACCATTCTAAAAATACATAGTAAAACAAAACGAAAATCAGGGGGTGGAAAAAATGGCAGATAAAAAGCAAAACAATAAAAAATATAGAAACAATAATAATATAGATGATGATTTCAATCCAAAATTTAGAAAAGTAAGAAAAAAAGTGTGTGCTTTATGTAGTGACAAAAATTTAGTTTTAGATTATAAAAATCCAGAACAATTAAAAAAATTCATTAATGATAAAGGAAAAATCTTACCAAGAAGAGCAACAGGAGCATGTGCAAAACATCAAAGAGAAATCACATTAACAATTAAAAGAGCAAGACATATTGCTATGTTACCATATACGCAAAACTAATTTAAAGAGGCTGTAACTAAAAACAAAATAAGTTACAGCCTTTAAGGTAGAAATAAAATAAAAACCCTTTCCTAATATGAGCTAATAATGTATTCTAGGTGCTAAACAAAGGAAAAAAACCTAAAATATATAATTATTAGCTCATACTAAGAAAGGGTTTTTATCATTACATAAATAAAATTATAATAAACTTTATGTTTAATTTTAAAAAGTGAATGATACTGCCTATACTAACTGTGAACAATTACTTTTGACAACTCATAAATTAGCTTTAATTTTTCAGGAGGGCAATTTTTAAGTAGAGTTGCTAACTCACCATTCAAATACATTTTAGAAGTACTTGCAACACCATTTAAAATTTGACCTTCAGAAACGCCTAAAAGATTACACATTTGATTTAATCTAGGCAAATTAATTTTTGAATTTCCTCTTTCTATTCTACTTATATAAACAACAGAAACATCCATTTGTTCTGCTAAATATTCTTGTGTATATTTTTTACGAATTCTAGCAGCTTTTAATCTTTCACCAACAATTTTATAATCAATTGCCAATTGAATCACCTCTCTTGAAAGTTAATATAGCATTGAAAAGTTTAGAGTTACAGAAACTAAAAAGTAAATAATTACTCTGAAAATAATTTTTGAAAACAAAAACAAAAGAAAAAAGCTGCGCAAGTACTATTGGGTGCAAACTACAAAATATGACAAAATGTGACAAAGAAAATAAAAAAATTTTTAAAAAAATTTATTTTATTTTTATTTTGGGTATGATATTATTTAAAAGATAGGAGGAGTGAAATTGTATATAGAAGATATAAAAAAAATCAGCAAAGAAATTAGAAAAAATATTATAGAGGCTGTTTACCATGCACAATCTGGTCATCCAGGGGGTTCATTATCTTGTGCAGATATTCTCGCAGTACTGTATTTTAAAGAAATGCACATTAAAAAAGATGAACCAACATTACCAGAAAGAGACCGTTTTGTATTATCTAAAGGCCATGCAACTCCAGCACTATATGGAACTTTAGCAGAATATGGCTTTTTCCCAAAAGAAGAATTAAAATCTTTTCGAAAAATAGATAGTTTTTTGCAAGGGCATCCAGATAAAAACAAAGTCCCAGGAGTAGATATGACAACCGGCTCTTTAGGACAAGGGCTTTCAGTTGCAAATGGTATGGCAATGATGGGAAAACTAAACAGAAAAGATTATAGAGTATACTGTTTAGTAGGAGATGGAGAAATAGAAGAAGGGCAAATTTGGGAAGCCACTATGACATCTGCTCACTATAAACTAGATAATTTATGCCTAATTGTAGATAATAATGAACTCCAAATTGACGGGAAAGTAGAAAATGTGATGAATGTAAATCCAATAGGAGAAAAATTAAAAAGTTTTGGATTTGAAGTAATAGAAATTGATGGGCACAATTATCAAGAAATCACACAAGCTTTTGAAAAAGCAAGAAACATAAAAGGAAAACCAACAGCTATTGTTGCCCATACAATCAAAGGAAAAGGAATTTATTTTATGGAAAATCAAGTTGCATGGCACGGAAAAGCACCAAACGAAGAACAATATAAAATAGCTATGGAAGAGCTAAAATAAATTAAATAAGGAAGGATGTATTGCTATTATGGATATAAGTAAAAAAATAGCGACTAGGCAAAGTTATGGAGAAAAGCTAGCAGAACTAGGAGAAAAAGAAAAAAAAATAGTAGTTTTAGATGCAGATTTAAGTGAAGCAACAAAAACTAATATATTTGCTAAAAAATTTCCAGAACGATTTTTTGATATGGGAATTGCAGAACAAGATATGATGGCTACAGCAGCCGGAATGGCAAGTTGCGGAAATATTCCATTTGTAAGTACTTTTGCCGTATTTGCTGCTGGAAGAGCATATGATCAAATTAGAAACAGTATTGCATATCCAAAATTAAATGTAAAAATTTGTGCAACACATGCTGGAATTACTGTAGGAGAAGATGGAGCAACTCATCAAATGCTAGAAGACATAAGCTTAATGCGCACACTACCTAATATGTTAGTTCTTTCCCCATCAGATGATACGCAAACTAAATGGATGATAGAAGCAATATCTAAGTTAGAAGGGCCAACTTATGTAAGACTAGCAAGATTAGGAACTCCTATTTTATACAAAGAAGAACAAGAATTTGAAATTGGCAAAGGAATTCAGATAGGAGATGGAATAGATGCTACAATTATAGCAACAGGAGTAACTGTAGCAGAAGCAATTATGGCAAAAGAAGAATTAGAAAACCAAGGAATTCATATAAGAATAGTGGATATGCATACTATAAAACCTATAGACAAAGAAATTATTATTAGATGCGCTAAAGAGACCAAAAAAATAATTACTGTTGAAGATCATAGTATAATAGGGGGATTAGGCAGTAGCGTATGTGAAGTATTAGCAGAAAACTATCCTTGCAAAGTAACTAAACTTGGAATTAAAGATACATTTGGAAAATCCGGAAAAGCAGAAGAACTAATGAAATATTATGGAATAGAAAAAGAAGCAATTATAACAGCAATTAAAACATAAAAGCAAAAACTCTTGCCAAAAAATAAACTAATATGGTAATATATAAATATAAAAGAGAAAAAAGATAAAGGGGAAAAACAAATGAAGACTGCAAACCGTTGGGGCTGTAACACACACACACACACACACAAGTAAATATTAAAAAAGAAATAAAAAATAAAAACCTAACCATCTTAAAATTAGGCAAAACTAATTATATAAGAGATGGTTAGGTTTTTTGCGCTTTCTAAAAAATTGCAGAGCACTTGTAGGGGAGAACAGTGTTCTCCCGCCCATCGGAGAAATTGCTAAAACAAAACCGAAAGAAGAGCAA
>CALXJM010000002.1 GCA_944388625.1 uncultured Clostridia bacterium | reverse complement strand
GAAAAACTAAATGCTGGAGATACTCGTTTTCTTACTGCTCCTATTGATGAGCAAAAAATGAGTATGCTTCTTTTCACTTCTGGTACTACTTCTATTTCAAAAGCGGTAATGCTTTCTCATAAAAATATTACCTCCAATATTTATGCTTTAAGTTATGTTATTAAAATATATCCATCCGATGTTAATATGGCTTTTTTACCACTTCACCATACTTTCGGCTCAACTGGCTTAATCTTTTTTTTAAGTCATGGTGTAACCAATGTATTTTGCGATGGGTTAAAATATATTCAGAAGAACTTAGTTGAATATAAAGTATCTATTTTTGTATGTGTTCCTCTTTTATTAGAAGCTATGTATAAAAAAATATGGAAAGAAATAGATAAACAAGATAAAACAAAAATAGTAAAACTTGCAATAAAGATTAGCAATTTTCTTCTTAAATTTAAAATTGATATTAGAAGAAAAATCTTTAAAAGTGTATTGGATCAATTAGGTGGTAGTATACGCTTTGCTATTAGTGGCGCTGCTGCTATTGATAAAACCGTAGCTAAAGGTTTTCATGATTTTGGAATTACTGCTATTCAAGGTTATGGTTTAACTGAAACTTCTCCTGTTCTTATTGCAGAAAGAGAATCTGCTATTCGTTATGGTTCTACTGGTTTTCCACTTTGTAATGTACAAATAAAAATTGATAATCCAAATGAAAATGGAATTGGAGAAATTGTTGCTAAAGGTCCTAATGTAATGCTTGGCTATTATGAAAATGAAGAAGCAACTAAAGAAGTTTTAAAAGATGGTTGGTTTTACACAGGTGATTTGGGTTATATAGACAAAGATGGTTATATTTATATATCTGGTAGAAAAAAGAATGTTATTGTTTTAAAAAATGGAAAGAATATTTATCCAGAAGAATTAGAAATATTAATTAATAAATTCCCATATGTAGATGAAAGTATGGTATTTGGAATGCCAAAGGGCGATGATTTATTATTATCTGCAAAAATTGTTTATAATACAGATTATGTTCAAGAGCATTTCATTAATTTTACAAAAGAGCAATTAGAAGAAAAAATCTGGCAAGATATAAAAGAATTAAATCAAACTTTAACTAATTATAAGCATATAAAATATTTAGTTATTACAGATGAACCAATGATAAAAACAACAACTCAAAAAATTAAACGATTTGAAGAAATGAAAAAAATTTTAGAATCTTAAAATCATATTTCTTTATTTTTTGCATACTCATGCAATAGGTGTTGTTATGAAATTTTTGTGGAATTTTTTTAAAGGAATATTAATTGGAGCCGGTGCTATTCTTCCAGGAATTAGCAGCGGCGTTCTTTGTGTTATTTTTGGTATTTATGACAAATTAATATCTTCTATTATGCATTTCTTTAAGGATTGGAAAAAGAATTTTTCATTTTTGTTTCCTATTTGTTTTGGAATTGGGATAGGAATTATTTTATTTGGAAATGCCTTAAAGTGGCTATTTCTGAATTATCCTATTGGGACCAAATTTGTTTTTATTGGCCTTATTTTAGGTAGCGTTCCTTTACTTGTAAAAGAAGCTAATAAGGAAAAATTTCATTTTTCATATATCTTATTATTTCTTTTTAGTTTTATACTTTCTCTTTTATTAATTTATTTGGAGAATTATATTCCTACTATAGATTTGGAAAATGTTCAATTTATTTATTTATTCATATCTGGTTTAATTATGTCTATTGGAGTAGTTGTTCCTGGTGTTAGTAGTACTGTTATTTTAATGCTTTTGGGAGTTTACGATTTATATTTAGCTTCTGTTTCTACTTTACAGTTTACTATTTTAATTCCTATGGGATTAGGATTAGTTATGGGTGGATTTTTAACTTTAAAAATAATAGAATTTCTTTTCCAGAAATTCTATATTCAAACATATTATTCTATTATTGGTTTTGTATGTGGTTCTGTTTTTATTTTATATGAACCTCTACCTTTTAACTTTACTGGCTTTTCCGCTCTTTTATGCTTATTTTTTGGTTTCATTCTATCTCGTTTTTTTGATAGATAATCTATTTTTTCCTTCTTAAAATCCAATTTTTTTCTACTTTTATTGGAATATGAATTTTTACCTTTTGCTCAGATTTTCCTGGATTTATAACAGAAATTTCTTCTTCTGTTTCTACATCCCATAATTTTTTTATTTGAAATTTCTCTGTTTCGATTTTACCTGGTATAATAATTTCTAAATTGTCTCCAATTTGAAGTTTATTTTTTATTTCAATAATAGATTTATCTTCTTTATAAGATATTATTTTACCTGCATATTCGTATTCTAAATTATATTGCTTCCCATCATATTCTTGGAAATCTTTATTATTTCTATCATTAAAATAAAAAGTAGTAAGCCCTCTTGTTTTTGTTTTTTCGATTTCTTTTAAATATTTTGTATAGTCATATTCTTTTGGATTTTTCGCATAATCGTCAATAGCACAACGATATGCATTAACAATTGTAGATAAATAGTATTCTGTTTTTAATCTTCCTTCTATTTTTAGACTATCTACTCCCAAGTCAAAAATTTCTGGTATTTCTTTAATTAAACATAAATCCTTTGAAGAAAATATATGTGTGCCTTCTTTTCCATATTCTACAGGCATTAAGTTACCTGGTTTATTTGCTTCCTCTACATATACATTGTATCCCCATCTACAACTTTGGGCACAATCCCCCAAGTTTGCACTTCTACTAGCTAGGAAATCACTTAAAAAGCATCTTCCCGAGTATCCAAAGCAAATTGCTCCATGAATAAACATTTCTATTTCTAGTTCTTTAGGCTTATTTTCCATAATTTTTCGTATTTGTTCTTTGTTTAATTCACGCGCTAGTATAATTCTTTTAGCACCATTTTTATACCAAAAGTTAGCAGCATGATAGCTTACTGTATTAGCTTGTGTACTAATATGTATGTCTACATTTGGTGCTTCTTGTTTTATAGCTTCTACCACTCCGCCGTCGGCTACAATTATACCATCTACTTTTAATTCATTTAATACTTTAGCTTGAGATTTTACTTCCTCGTAATTTTCATCCCAAGCAAATATATTAATAGCTACATATACCTTTTTGCCCAATTCATGAGCATATTTTATAGTATTATATAAATCACTATTTTCCATTTCTGCTCTAGATCTTAAAGAAAGTGATGCTGTTCCTGCATATATAGCATCTGCTCCATACATGAAAGCAATTTTTGCTTTTTCAAAGCTTCCAGCTGGTGCTAATAATTCTGGTTTTTTCATAATTTTTCCTACCTCTATGTTATTAAAAAATTACTATATTAAAATAAAATTTACATTTCATTTGGCATTTCCATTCCTAGCAATTCAGCTCCTGTTTTTAATACATTTCCAACAGCATAAGTTAGATATAATCTTGCATCTTGCAATTCTTTATCTTCAATAATAATTTTGCATTCATTATAGAAATTGCTATAGCTTTGTGCTAGATCAATTAAATATCTAGCAAGAATTGATGGTTCGTTTTTTTCTCCTGCTAATATAACAGTATTGCTAAATTGATATAGAAGTTTTATAGTATTTATGCTAGGCTTATCTAATAATTTTTCTAAAATCAAATTTTTAAATTCTGGAACATATCCTGCCTTTTTTAATACACTTTTAGTTCGTACATAAATGTACTGCATATATGGTCCTGTTTCTCCATTAAAGTTTAATAGCATATCCCAATCAAATATTTCGTCTTTAATACGGCTATTAGATAAATCATTAAATATAATAGCTCCAACTCCTACTTTTCTTGCTACTTCTTCTTTATCTTCAATATTTGGATTTTTATCTTCAATAATTGTTTTTACCTTTTGAATTGATTCTTTTAAAATATCTTCTAATAGTACCGAATTTCCTTTTCTAGAACCTATTCTTTCTCCATTTTTATCTACTACAAGACCAAAAGGTATGTGTATACAATTTTTAGCATATTCTTCATATCCCATTAGACTAAGCACTTTAAAAACTTGTTTAAAATGTAGTTGCTGTTCATTTCCAACTACATATAGAGCTTTAGCAAAATCATATGTTTGAATTCTATCTTTTAAAGCTGCTAAATCTCTTGTTGCATAAATAGTCGTTCCTGCTGAAGTAATAATAATACATGGTGGCATATCATAAGCTTCTAAGTCAACTACTTTTGCTCCTTCTGAAATTTTTAGCAATCCCTTTTCTTCTAATTCATTTACAACAGATTCCATTTTATCATTATAATAAGCTTCTCCATTATAAGAATCAAATTTAGAATTTAATAGTTTATATGTTTTTTCATAATTTTCTAAGCTTATTTTTCTTAGCCATTCCCAAGTTTTTCTTGCTTCTTCGTCTCCATCTTCTAGTTTTTTAAAATAGGCTCTAGCTTTATCTGTAAGCTCTGGATTTTCCTTTTCTTCTTTGTTATATCGTACATAAATTTTTAATATGGCATTAATCTCACTTTCAGAAAAGTCATATTCATCTTTCCACATTGAGTATCCTGCCATAACTTTTCCAAATTGAATTCCCCAATCTCCTAAAAAATTAATTCCTACACTGTTATAGCCTAAAAAATTATAGATTTTATATAAAGCTCCTCCTATAACAGTAGAGCGCAAGTGCCCTATATGAAATGGTTTTGCGATATTAGGAGAAGAATAATCAATAATAACATTTCTTCCTTTTCCTATATCTACTTTTCCATAGTCTTGTTTTTTTTCGTCTATTTCGGCTAAAACATTTTTAATTAAGACCAAAGGATTAATATAAAAATTCAAATATCCTCCTACTGTTTCAATTTTTTCTATATTTTCATCTAATTGTATTTTTTCTTTTATTTCATTAGCAATAAGCGGAGGTGCTTTTTTTAATTCTTTTGCAAGTCTAAAACACGGAAAAGCATAATCTCCCATTTCTGAGTCTTTTGGTATTTCAATATATTCTTCTAAGTCTTTGGCATTCATTTCTATTATTTCTGATATTTTTTTTGCAATTTCCTCTTTTAAATTTATCATTTTCTTTTCTATTCCCTTCTTTTTTAATATTTCTATTATACACAAAATTAAAGCCTTATGCAAGAATTTGAATAATATTTGTTCTTGCATAAGGCTTTTGATTATCATATAATAATTATTTAGTAAACCATTTTACTAAATTTAAGTTTGCTGAATCTAATAGCATTTTATGAGATGGCACTACACGGAAAGTATAACCATAATCTCCACCATTTTCTAATTTAATACTAGCTGTATATCCATATGTTCTTTTACTTTCATTAATTTCTCTTAAATTCATTTCTATGATGCTAATATTTTCTATAGTTCCATTTTCCAAAATTTTTCCATAATAAACTTCAGCTATAATATCTTCTACTCCAAGTCCATCTAGTGTTACATTACAAGCAACATCAATTGTTTTTCCAGCTTCCATTGTTACATTTTCTATGTTGTTTGGTTGTGTAATAACAATCTTTTCCCAATTTTCGTATAAATTTTCTTTCCAAGCGTTATAATTAATTACATTTTCTATGTCTTGATAATACTCTTTTGAAAGTTCAATTAATGGCATATATAATTCATTTGTATATTCTACCACCATTCTTGCTGTACTAAATTCTGGTCCAGTAGATGTAATAGAATTTTTCATGAATTCCATCCATTGTTCTGAAATTCCATTTTTATCTTTATTGTAATAAGCTGGTATAATTTCATTTTCTAGTAGATTATAAATACTCTTACTATCATCATTGTCTTGTGCATCATAGCAATCATATTCCGCATTAGTTCCAATTGCCCAGCCGTTTTTTCCATTATATCCTTCTGCCCACCATCCATCTAAAATGCTAAAGTTTACAACTCCATTTATTGATGCTTTTTGTCCACTTGTTCCAGAAGCCTCCATTGGCCTTCTTGGATTATTTAGCCATACATCAACACCACTTATTAAATATCTAGCAATTCCTATATTATAGTCTTCTACTATAAACACTTTTCCTTTAAATTGTGGCATCATAGAAATCTCATGAATACGTCTAATTAAATCTTGACCTTCTTTATCTGCTGGATGTGCTTTACCAGCAAATATTAGTTGAACTGGTCTTTTTTCATCATTTAATATTTTTGTAATTCTTTCTAAATCTCTAAAAATTAATGTAGCTCTTTTATAAGTTGCAAATCTTCTTGCAAATCCTATAGTTAATGCATCTGGATTTAAATGTTCTGTTATTTCTCTTAACTCATCATAACTTTTTCCACTATTTTTTAATCTATTTGATACATTTTCCTTTACTAGTGCGATTAGTTTTTCTTTTCTTGCTTTATGCTCTGCCCATAATTTTTCATTTGGTATATTATTAATTTTTTTCCAAACTTGTTTTTCATGTATATTGTCTTGCCAATATGGAATTAAATATTTGTTATACAATTCTTTTAAGTTTGGAGCAAGCCATGAACATGTATGTACACCATTGGTTACATGTGTAATTGGTGATTCGTTTGATGCTATATTATTCCACACATCAGAAAATAACTCTCTAGAAACAGCTCCATGTAGTTTACTTACACCGTTTTTCTTTCCTGCGATTTTTAATGCCAGAATTCCCATATTAAAACCAGGTTCTAATTCTGTTATATTATTTTTCATTCCTAGTTTTAAAAAATTCTCTCTATTTAAATTCATTCTTCCCCAGAAGTTTTTGAAATATTTTTCAACTAATGAAATATCAAAAATATCATTTCCTGCAGGAACTGGCGTATGAGTTGTAAATACAGTTTTTGCTGTTACTATATCACGAGCTACTTCAAATGAAACTCCTTTTTCTGCAATAACGTCTTTAATTAATTCTACTGTTACAAAAGCTGAATGTCCTTCGTTCATATGGTAAATGGTTGGTTTTAAACCTAGTACATTCAATAAATGAGCTCCTGCCATTCCTAATACTATTTCTTGTTGAATTCTCATTTCTCTATCTCCGCCATATAGTCGCAAAGTAACATTTCTATAATCATCAGTATTTTCATCAATGTCTGAGTCTAGCAAATAAAGTGTAACTCTTCCTACTTTTATTTCCCATACTTTTAAGTAAATTTTTTTTCTTGGAAAACGTACATAAATTTTCAAATCATTCCCAGTATTATCTTTTACTGGTGTGATTGGCAAATTCTCTAAATCAATATCTTTATAAATATTTTGTTGATTTCCATTTTCATCTATTTTTTGATGAAAATATCCATTTTTGTATAATAATCCTACTGCAACAAATGGTAAACCCAAGTCACTAGCAGATTTTAAATGATCTCCAGATAAAATTCCAAGCCCTCCAGAATAAATAGGCAATATTTCGTCTAATCCATATTCTGCTGAAAAATAGGCAATTAAGTCTTCTTTATTTTTGGGATATGTTCTAGAAAACCATGTATCTTTGCTTTCCATATAGTCATCAAAATTTTTTACAATTTTATCATATTCTCTTAGAAATTCTAAAGAACTTGCTGCTTTTTCTAATTTATTTTGTTCTACTTTTCTTAAGAATTTTACAGGGTTTTTATTGCTCTTCCCCCATAGCTCACAGTCTATCTTTTTAAATAATTTTAAAAATTCAGTATTCCAAGACCACCATAAATTGTTTGCAATTTCGTTTAATCTATCAATTCTTTCTGGCAGTTGCGGCTTAACAGTAATTTTATTAAAAACGTACATTATTTTAATTCCTCCTTAGTATATAACAATTTTATTTTATTATCTATTAAAACTTTATTTTTGTCAATCCTTTTGCTGTATATAAATTTAAATATGAAACCTTCTTTTAAGCTCTTCTTCAATGTCGTTTCCACATAAAAATATAACAATAACGGCATTTGCTAAAGAACATATTGTAGATATTAAGCTAAGCCCTATTTTGTCAATGGCATTACAAAAAATCAGAATCATTGGTACCATACTTAAAATAAATAATATAATTTGATAAATTGCATATTTATAGTACTTTTTTCTGCTAACTAAAGTTAGTATAAACATAGTTACATTAGCTGTGATAATAATAATTGGCATAGCAATTGTAAAAGACCAACCTCTAAATCCTATAATAGTATCTATCAATATTGTAAGAATAGCTGTTGCTATCGTTTGTAAAATTACATGAGATGCAATATTAATATTATGATAGATAGAATATAAAGTGATTGTCCATATATATACAATTCCACATATTGCAAGCATTGCCCATCGAACATTATGTGTAGTTAATAAATTAATAGTTATAAGTATAATCGAAATAGCAATAGAAATTCCTAGTAGTAATCGAATTGTAAAATGATTTTTCTCTACATTATTAATTTTCGGATATAACATCACAAACACCATTACTTTCTATTTTTACATTTATGCCTTCTTTTTGTAATAATTCATAAAATCGCTTTTCTATTGATTTATCTTCTAAGATAGATGTAAATGTAAATACCATTTTATTTTCATATGAACATGAAGAACATTTTATTTTTTCTACACTTTCTGGAGCAATTAATATAAAAATTTCTTCTATATATTTTTTATAATCTCCAATTATTCCAATTCTACCTAAATTTGAAAATGTAGATGTTGTATATTTTCTTATTTCTATATAACTTAATTTTACAAATATTTTTTTTAGAAAAAGAGGTATGATTTTTACAAATAAGTTATTTCCTAATTTGACATTAGCAGACATTGTTTTCATAATTTCTTCTGGTGTTAATTGTTCTTTAAATTCCTTTTGCACTTCTTTTAAAATATAATCAAAGCTCATTTTTTCTTGGATATGAATTTTAGCTGTTATATAAGAAAAAAAATTACTAATCGTAATAGAATCAAAATACTTTTTTAAGTTCACTGGTATACAGATTTTTATAATCTTTCTCCCATTATATTTTTTATAATTTTCTTCGTAAATGGAATAAGCTAAAATTGCTGTTAGAAATTGTGTCACTGTACAATTTCTCTCTTTACAAATTTGTTTTAGCATATTCAAATCTATTATTTCATGTGTTACCGAAATAGCTCCTAAAGGTAACTTTCTTCCTCGTAAAATATATGCTTTTTGCTTACTTGCATTTCCTTTTGTTTTTTTATTATAGTTTTTTATGTAGCTATCTTCTGTATTATAAATTACTTTTCTTTCTTTTCTATTTGTATTATAAAATTCTTTTGGATGTTTTAGTTCGATATAAGAATAAACAATTTCTTTTAGAAAATGCATTGCACTGTTTCCATCAGTTAAAGCATGAAAAACATCTAAGTTAATTTTATTTTCAAAATATGTTACTTTAAAAAGATATCCTGCATTAATATTAGGATCAATATATTTGCATGGATAATAATTTTCTTTTTCTATTCTTACATTTTTTGTGTTTTCTTCTAAATAATACCAAAAAAATCCACTTTTAACACGTACTTTAAAAGATTTAAATACTTCCAAAGCTTTTTCAACTGCTTTTTGCAAAACAATTTCGTCTACTTTTTCTGAAAGTACAGCCGAAATTCTAAATACTGTACTAAATTTTTTACTTGATGCAATGGGAAAAATTTTGGCTGAATTATCCAATTTTCTCCAATCTAACTTTTTTCTTGTATTATTTATTTGGCTTTCCTCCTTTCTTAAATACATTCTTTTTGTAATAATGTAATTAAATCTCTATATGCTTTTTCTTTTATTGTATGCTTTTCAATAATCCAATTGTGATAAGCACCTTTTGTTTCTCTTAAATCAATTTCTATTCCTTGTAGTTTTGCTCTTTCTACTAAAACATGCACATCTGGATTTAAAATATCATCTGTTCCTGTATATATAGTAACATTCTCTAATTTATCTAGCGGACCATCAATTGGGTTTACTAAATAACTATCAATTCCATCTAATCCAGCATAGGCAATCCCCGCAGCTATTAAAGTTTGCTTAATTAAATGAGAATCTCTTTTTTGTACTTCATCTATCTGTGGATTATTCAAGCGCACATCCAGCCAAGGCGAAATAAGAATTGTTCTTTTAGGCATTGACATTTCAAGTTCTCCTGCTCTTTCTAATAAAGCTAATGCAAGTCCTCCACCTGCAGAATCTCCCATAACAATTAGTTTGTCTTTTCCCACTTTTTCTATTATATCTTTATATAGTGGTTCTAACATTTGAAATACATCTTTATAATTGTATTTTGGTGCTAATGGATAATCTGGTATAACAATAGTCACACCCGTATCTTTTGCTATACTTTTTAGAAATTCCCAATGCCCTACAGAAGCTTCTGAAACATAGGACCCTCCATGTAAATAAAAAATGGTATAAGGATTTGTAGCTCCTTGCTTTTGTGTTAAATAAAAAACACTCCTGTTTTGATATGTTTCAGTCTTTATATTATATTCTTCTTGTATTTCTTGAGGAGGATTTGATTTTATATCTACAATTAAAAAATAATAAATTATTATGATTATAGCTACAATAGCTATAATCATAATTCCTAAAATAAATTTCAATATTCTTTCCACTTTTTACTATGTATTCCTTTCTTAACTGCAAATAAAATTCGAAGAAGAGTTAGTATAATTTTAATAGTACACTATATTAGTTGTTTTTATCTTGGTATATATTTAAAATATCTTTTATATTTAGCTTTGTACCGTAATTTAGAATTGCTGATGAATAAATTTTAATAGAAATCTTTGCAACAAGTAAAATAGTTATTAATAATATTAGTATAGAAATAATTATTTCTTGTATAGTTGCAACTCCCATCATAACTCTAAATGGCATGCAA
This sequence comes from uncultured Clostridia bacterium, assembly GCA_944388625.1. Classification (GTDB taxonomy): domain Bacteria; phylum Bacillota; class Clostridia; order TANB77; family CAG-508; genus CALXJM01. Next base: position 31,995 of record CALXJM010000002.1, on the reverse strand, counting down.
AATGGAGAAGATATTGGGAATATTGAAGCAAACACATTTAAGTTGCTAGTTGGGTTCATCATAGTAAAATAAGCTAAATAAAAACCGATTACAGCAATAATAGCTATTGGCCCATTAGCAGAATTGATATCTTCGGGTTTACTTACTGTAGAACCAGTAAGTGCATAAAGTAAGGCGTATACTGTATAACCTAGTAAAAAATATATAGTAGTAATAATAGCAAGTGTTGGTGTTATTTTAGACACATCAATAATTGCTTCTAGAGTTCCTTCTGGTAAAAATGTCTTAGCTGATACGAGTGCTACTGCTACCATAATTGCTACTTGTAATAATCCTCCAACTCCAATTCCTAAGGTTTTTCCAAGCACAATTGTTCTTGGGCTAGTTGAAGTTACCAATGTTTCCATAATTTTAGATGTTTTCTCTGTTGTAATGGAACTTGATACTTGATATGCACAAAAATAAATAGCATAAAATAGAACGAGTGATAGTAGCATGATTGCAAAAACATTACCACTTACTTCCTTTTCTTCTGTTTGTTTTAGTTCAAAAGAAAAATTAGGTGTAAGACTGCTTAACTCTTCTTGAGTTAAATTTAATTTTGTTATTTGCAAACTACTGTAAATGTTATTAATAGCAGAAACTAAGTCTTGTGGAACTTCTTCTACCATTACTAAGCTTTCTACAATATATTCTAAGTGAATTTCATTTTCTGTTTTTGTAATAATAATACTAGAATTAATTTCTTCATTTTCTATTTTCTGTTTCACATCTTCAAAAGAAATATTATCATTGCTAATTTCAAATTCATAAGGGAGATGTAGTTCATTTATTCTTTGTAGAGTTCCTTCGAATATGTTTTGATTATCTACTAATAAAATTTTATCATTAGTATTTTCATTATTTCCATTTAACTTTTCCATTATATTTGGTATGTTAAAACCAATAACAATAATAATTAAGATAATAAGAGTAGATATAATAAAAGATTTTCGTTTTACCATATCTTTAAATGTATATCTAGCTACAATCATCAAATCTTTCATTTTATTTTCCCACCTTTTCTATAAAAATATCGTTTAGAGTTGGTTTTTTGATTTCAAATTTATTAATTTTTATATTTTCTTGTACTAATTTTTCTAATAAATTTGTTGCTTCTATTTCTTCTTGTATTTGAATTGTATAATCATTATCTTTATTACTGATTACTCTTAAATTTAAACTTGAAATAATAGAATCTATATTTACTGTTGAACTTATTTCTACTTTATTTGCCTTATACGATTGTTTTATTTCTTTTAAATTTCCTTTCAAGACAGTTTTTCCTTTATTTAAAATGAGTACATCTGTGCAAAATTCTTCAATAGAACTCATTTGATGGCTAGACATAATAATATATTTTCCTTTATCAATTAATTCTAAAATAACACTTTTTAAAAGTTCTGTATTAACAGGGTCTAATCCGCTAAATGGTTCGTCTAAAACAATTAGCTCTGGATCATTAATAATTGCTGTTATAAATTGAATTTTTTGTTGATTTCCTTTGGATAATTTTTCGGCAGGAACATTTATATATTCTTCTACTTCTAATCTTTTGGCCCAATATTTAAGTGAATTATTTGCTTTTTCTTTATCCATTCCTTTTAATTCCGCAAAATACATCAATTGATCATAAATTTTTGTTTTTGGGTAAATACCTCTTTCTTCTGGTAAATAACCAAAATTTACATGTTTTCTAATAACCTCTTTACCATTCCATTTTATCTCTCCTGCGTCTTTTTTTATAATTCCTAAAATCATTCGAATAGTCGTAGTTTTTCCTGCACCGTTTGTTCCTAATAGTCCAAAAACTCCTGGATTATTTATTTCAAATGAAATAGAATCTACTGCTTTTTTTCCGGTAAAGCTTTTTTGTACATTAGTTACTTTTAATCCCATTTTATTTATGTTAGCTTATTTGCTAACATTTCCTCCTTTCATAGTTTTCATTATTTTACTTTTACATTATACCAGTTCTTACATAAAATGCAATAATTTTCTATGGTTTTGTATTAGTAATTTTTGGGAGTACTTTTGAGCATTGTTCTCACCTACATTTTTTTAGAAATAACAACATTGTGCAAAAAACCTAACCTTTCTTAAGTTTTTGTTAACTTTAAGATGGTTAGGTTTTTATTTTTTCAGTTTTTCTATACACAAAACAATTTTCACTTATCAAATAATTTATTGTTACTGTTTGCAGATACTAACAAAAATTTATATTTTGTTTTGCTTTCTTTCCTTATCTTTTTCTTTCATTGCTTTAATGTTTTCTTTTGTGTATCCATTCATAGCATTTGGTGTTTTTTCAGAAATTTTGTTATATATTTCATCAAAAGTTTCTTTTGCTTTTTTAGATATAACTTCCATTTTTGATATTTGACTTCTTTTTCCGTCTGATGTTACAACAACAATACTTTTAGTAGAAATTCCATTTCTTCTATACTCATGTGGATACATCCATTCAATTTCTGATAGCTTAATAATATTAAGACCTGTATTTAGATCAAGCAAATAATTTTTTGTTATGTATAATTTTTCTTTGTTATAAATATTTGTTTCTTCTGCTTCTACTTCTTGATATATTTCATCCATTTGGTTAGCATATTTTTTTAATGTTTTTTTAGTTGTAAAATGATAATTTAAATATATAACTAGTAAAGCAATTCCCATTACTCCAGCCGTAAATGCAATTACAAATTGCCAAACATAATTGTCTCTTGGTGTTGTTCCTACTTGAATACACATAGAACCTATATATTCATCAAAGTTTTCTTCTGTTAAAAGTTCTTCTTCCATCATCTCATTATATGCGTCTATAGCAATTTCTCTTATATCTGTTGGTATAAAAGCTGTAACACCTGTTACCTCAATTGGGTCTGGAACTATTGCATCTTCGCTAGCATCATAAGTAAATTCATAAATAGTTTTCATTTCGTTAAACTGGCTCACTGTTAAATTAAGTATATAAGTATATGTTCCATCTGATGCAAAATAGTACCTTTTATCTGTACTAGAACCATCTCCGTATGTAGCAAAGCATTCTGTAAGTAATTGTGCATCCATTTTTACATAAACATTTTCTCTCTCTACACCACTTGCAATAACATCATGCATACTATGTGGATCCTCTAGCTTAGCGTTTTGAATCATATAAATCCATATAATCATACCTATCATAAGTAAAAATAAAATTATAGCACCAATTAATATTCCATTATTTCTTTTTAATTTTTTTTGTATTTTTAACTTTTTTTCCTCTTCCATTTTTATTATCTTCCTTTCCCCTATTGTTTTTGAATTTTATTGATTAATAAATTTCCAAGTGTCTCTGCACATATCCTCAATTGTTCTAGTTGCTTTCCAGCCTAATTCATTTTCTGCTTTTGTTGGATCTGCATAGCATATATCAATATCTCCTGGTCTTCTACCTACAATTTTATAATTTACTTTTACATTATTTACTTTTTCAAAAGTTTTTACCAATTCTAAAACAGAAACACCTTTTCCTGTTCCTAAGTTATACACTTCCACTCCTTTATCTTTTCGTACTTTTTCTATTGCCTTTACATGTCCTAAACTTAAATCTACTACGTGAATATAATCTCTTACTCCAGTTCCATCTATAGTGTTATAGTCATTTCCAAATACTTTTAATTCACTATATTGCCCTTTTGCAACTCTTGCAATATATGGCATCAAATTATTTGGAATTCCGTTTGGGTCTTCTCCCAATTTTCCACTTTCATGTGCACCAATTGGGTTAAAATAACGTAATAGAATAATGGAGAACTCATTGTCTGCTACATAAACATCTTTTAAAATTTGTTCTATCATTAATTTTGTACTTCCATAAGGATTAGTAGTAGAAAGTGGAAAATCTTCTTTTATTGGAACTGTTTTAGGTGCTCCGTATACAGTTGCTGAGGAACTAAATACAATTTTTTTGCACTTATACTTTTTCATAACTTCTAAAAGAATTAAAGTTCCTGTTACATTATTATGATAATATTCAATTGGCTTTTGTACAGATTCGCCTACAGCTTTTAATCCAGCAAAATGGATAACTTCATTAATTTGATTTTCTTTAAAAATCTTTTCGATTTTTTCTTTATCCAGTAAGTCTGCTTCATAAAATTTAAAATTTTTGTGTGTAATTTCCTTTATTTTTTCTAAAACTTCTGGCTTACTATTGGAAAAGTTGTCAACAACAACCAATTCTTCTTCTTTTTCTAATAATTCCACACAAGTATGGCTACCAATATAGCCTGCTCCTCCTGTAACTAAAATTGCCATTTTTTATTAACCTCCATTCTTATACAAAATATACTTTCCAAATAAAATATGCTAAAAAAATTATTTCAATGATTGTAATAATTGGAAAACCAAAAAGAAATTTTACCTTTTGCGTTTTATGTCTGAAAGTATACATACCTATAATGGAGCCAATTCCACCACCAAGTAATGTAACATAAAGTAATGTTTTTTCTGGAATTCTCCATTTCTGCTTTTGAGCTTTTCTTTTATCTATGTACATTATTATAAACCCTAGTAAGTTAATAAGCAATAAATATATGCAAATATTTTGCAGTGAAATATAATTTTTTATAATTTCCATTTTTCATTCCTTCCTATCCAAACAAGCTCATTTGATTACTTTTTGTCATTCCAATTAAACAGCCAGCTTTTTCCAGTAAGTCTACTACTGAGTTTCCTATTTTAGATTTAATTTTCATATCATCAATAGACATAAATTTTCCTTCTTTTTTTGCTTCTTCTATTCCTTCAGCTGCTACTGTTCCAAGTCCTGGTATACTGTTTAATGGTGGTCTTATTCCATCTTCTTCCATCAAAAATTTGGTTGAATGTGATTTATATAAATCAATCGGTAAGAATTTAATTCCTCTTTCATACATTTCAAGTACAATTTCCAAAACACTGTACATATTTTTATCTTTTGTAGATGCTGCATTACCTTGTAATTCAATTTCTTTCATTTTGTTCTTTACCTTTTCTTTTCCGTGAATCATAATATCACTATCAAATTCATCTGCTCTAATTGAAAAGAAAGCTGTATAATATGCTTTAGGAATATGTACTTTAAACCATGCAATGCGGAATGCCATTGTTACATATGCTGCTGCATGTGCCTTAGGAAACATGTATTTAATTTTTTTACATGAATTAATATACCATTCTGGTACATTGTTTTCTCTCATTAAAGCTTCTTGCTCTTCTGAAAGGCCTTTTCCTTTACGTACAGACTCCATAATTTTAAATGCAGGTTTTGGTGGTAATCCTTGTTTAATTAAATAAATCATTATATCATCTCTAGTACATATTGCTTCATCCAATTTTATTGTTCCTTCTTCAATTAAAGTTTGAGCATTGTTTAGCCATACGTCTGTTCCGTGTGATAATCCAGAAATTCTAAGTAATTCTTCAAATGTTTTTGGTTTAGTGTCCACTAACATTCCTCTTACAAATTTAGTTCCAAATTCTGGTACTCCAAAAGTTCCAACTTCTGAATTAATTTGCTCTTTAGTAATTCCGAGTGCCTCTGTTGAACTAAAAATAGACATAGTTTCTTTGTCATCTAATGGTATTGTTTTAGGGTCAATTCCTGTTAAGTCTTGTAACATTCTTATAATAGTTGGATCATCATGCCCCAATATATCTAATTTTAATAAGTTTTGATCAATTGAGTGATAGTCAAAATGCGTAGTAATAATATCTGAATTAGGATCATCTGCCGGATGTTGTACCGGACAAAATTCATAAATTTCTCTTCCTAATGGAACAACTATAATTCCACCAGGGTGTTGTCCTGTTGTTCGTTTTACGCCTGTACATCCAGCTGAAATTCTTCCAACTTCTGCATTACTTACTGGTATATGTCTTTCTTCATAATATTTTTTTACATATCCAAAAGCTGTTTTATCTGCTATAGTTCCAATAGTTCCAGCTTTAAAGGTTGTTCCTTTTCCAAATATAACTTCTGTATATTTGTGCGCTTTTGCTTGGTATTCTCCTGAAAAGTTTAAGTCAATATCAGGTTCTTTATCTCCATCAAAGCCAAGAAAAGTTTCGAAAGGAATATCCATTCCATCTTTATCTAACTTATGCCCACATTTTGGGCAATCCTTATCTGGCAAGTCAAATCCATTTTTATATCCATAATCTGTAAAATCAGAATATTTACAATTTGGACATCTATAATGTGGTTGAAGTGAATTTACTTCTGTAATTCCTGTCATGTTGGCAACAAAAGATGATCCGACTGATCCTCTAGAACCTACTAAATATCCATCTTCATTAGATTTCCATACCAGTTTTTGAGCAATGATATACATAACAGAAAAACCGTTTTTTATAATTGATTGCAATTCTTTATCTAATCTTGCTTGCACAATTTCTGGTAATGGATCTCCATAAAGTTCTTTTGCTCTAGTATAAGCTATATCTTCGATTTGCTGTTCACACCCCTCTAAATGAGGAGCACATTTTTCAGAAGAAATTGGGCTAATTTTTTCACACATATCTGCAATTTTATTAGTATTTGTTATAACCACTTCTCGTGCTTTTTCTTCTCCTAAATAACTAAATTCTTCTAACATTTCATTAGTTGTTCTCAAATATAATGGTGCTTGTTCATCTGCATCATCGTAGCCTTGTCCAGCCTGCAAAATTCTTCTATATATTTCATCTTGTGGATCCATAAAATGTACATCACATGTAGCTACAACTAATTTATTTAATTTTTCTCCTAAAGCAACAATTTTTCGATTAATCATTCTTAATGCATCATCATCTGCTACTGTCCCATCTCTTATCATAAATTGATTGTTTCCTAACGGTTGTATTTCCAAGTAATCATAAAACTTTGCAATTTCTTCCACTTCTTCTTCGGATTTTCCTGCAACAATAGCTCTATATAATTCTCCTGCTTCACATGCACTACCTATCATTAATCCCTCAGAATACTTTATATAAAGACTTTTTGGTATTTTTGGTTTTTTATAAAAATAATTCAAATGTGAAAATGAAATTAATTTATATAAATTTTTCAGTCCAACATAATCTTTTGCTAATATAACTGCATGGTAAGTTTCTAAATTTTTTAAATTAATTTCTCCCGTCATCAAACTATCAATTTGTTTTAGTTTTCTAACATTTTTTTCTTTTAGCTTATCTAGCATAATATTAAATACTTGTACCAATGTAATAACATCATCTAATGCTCGATGAGCTACATCTACTTTAATTCCTAAGTTTTCTGCGATAATTCCTAATTTATATTTTTTATAGTCTGGAAATAAGTCTTTGGCTAATCTTAAAGTATCAATATAAGTATTTTTAAGATTGAGTCCTATCTCTTCTGCATTGTATTTTAAAAATCCCACATCGAAACCTGCATTGTGTGCTACAATGACTGCATCTCCTAAGAACTCTATCATTTTAGGAATTACTTTATCTATAGTTTCTGCATCTTTTACCATATCGTCTGTAATATGAGTAATATTTACAACTTCTTCTGGAATTGTTTTTTCCGGGTTTACAAAACATTCAAATCGACCTATTTCTTTTCCGTTTTTTATTTTTATAATTCCTATTTCTGTTATTTTTTCTGTTCTAAAAGAAAGTCCAGTTGTTTCAATATCTAAAACAGCATACTCTGTATCTTCCAGTTTTTGTCCGTTTTCATTAAACACACATTGGATTTTGTCTGGAACTAAATAAGCTTCTACGCCATAAATAACTTTAATGTCAGCTCCTGTTTTTCCTAAAAACTTATGTGCTTCTGGAAAGGCTTGTACTACTCCATGGTCTGTAATTGCAATTGATTTCCATCCCCAGCTAACAGCTCTTTTTAATAAATCTGTAACTGATGTCATTCCATCCATTTGGCTCATTTGTGTATGCATATGCAACTCAACTCTTTTTTCTTCTGACTCATCTATTCTTTTTATTTTTTTTCTTCCAGCTGTTTCTACAATAGTATTAGCCATAACTGTAATTTCTTTTGAAAATTGATCATATTTAGCAGTTCCTCCAATTCTAATTCCTTTAGCTCCTTGAACCCTAGCTAATACCTTTTTAGCTTGCTCTCCATCTACAAAAGCTTTACAAGTAATTGTACTAGTTCCATCATATAAGTCGAACATAATAATAACTTTTCCATTTTTGATTTCTCTAGAATCTGTTGAAATAACTTCTCCATCTAAACACACTTTATCTGTATCTACTGAAATATCTCCTATTTTTACTAGTTCTTCTTTAATATTACAATTTTTCCCATAAATCAATGGGGTTTCCTCTTCAGGTTCTGATGCAGTTGTTTCTGCTACTTTAGCAGATTTTGCCTGCTCTTCTTTTTTCTCTGCTTTTAATCTTGCTTCTTCTTTTTTTTGCATTTGTTGCTGTTTTGCTATTTGTTCAGCTTCCATTTTAGCATTTTTAATAGCCTCTATTTCTGCTGTTTTCATTATTGTTTCATGTTCTTTTTTACTTTCTTCTAATATTTTGTCTGAAAATTCTATTTTTTTATTTTGATTATAGATGTTAGAAATCAAATTCTCTAAAATTTTATCGATTCCTCTTGCTACTAAGATATCTGCTCCTTTTACTGCTAAATGTATCTGTATGATATTGCCATTTTCTTCTAGTTCGCTTTCAGATAGAAAAGCTTTGCTGATTGGATAACTTTTTGCCATGTAGTTTATTAAATTTTCCCATTCATCTCGAATAGAAAAGTTTGGTTTTTCTTCATATTCTATTTTAATTGCTACATAATCTATATTGAAACGTTCTTTTAAATATTTTTCAAATTCTTCTAAATTTTTTAATATAATTTTCTCTTTTGCTTGTAATTTTAATTCTAATTTATTTGTTTTTTTATATAAATTAATACTTATAATTTGGCAAAGTGTCAAACTGTTTTCTTGTTTATAATCTTTGAATATTTCTTTAACCAATTGCTGCATTATTTTTACGCCTCCTGTAATTTCTAAAATGCTCTTAGTATATCATTATATGCTACATAAATTGATAGTAAAATCATAAGTGAAAATCCAATAAGTTGAATATTTATTTCAACTTTTTCTTTTAATGGTTTTCTCCTTATTGCTTCTATAATAAGCAATAAAACTTTGCCTCCATCTAGTGGTGGGAATGGTAATAAATTAGTTACTCCTAATGAAAGCGAAACTAGAGACAATATATAAATAAATTCATCAAGTTTTGAGGTTTGTGCCACTACTTCTGAAATTCCAATTGGTCCCATTAAGTCATTAACTGTTACATTACCTGTGAATAACATTTTTAAACTATCTACAATTGATAATGCAAATTCTTTTGTATTGATAAGTGCACTATAGAGATTTGTAAAAGATAATGATAATAAGAAAAATACAAGTAATCCAAACACAATATTTATCATTCCGCCAGCAAGTACAATAGCAATTCTTTTTCCAATACTTGCTTTTGAAAAGGAACCTTCTTTATCTGAACGTTCCTCTTCTCCTTCTAAGCTTACAAACCCTCCTAATGGAATTAATCTAAGAACATATTTTGTTTGTTTTCCTTGTTTTTTTAAAAGCACTGGTCCAAATCCAATTGCAAATTCATTAACTCTTACTTTGCAAAGCTTTGCCACTATAAAGTGCCCACCTTCGTGAATTAAAATTAGAAACCCTAATAAAAAAATAATTTTTATAGCAGTTACAATAAAACTAATCAAACCTTCCTCCTATTTATACTATTATTTAAAAAATTAAGGAAAAATATTTTGCTATTTTACTATTCTTCCTTAATTTCTATTACTGAATTCTAAATTATATTTAAAACATGCTTAATAAAAAATATGCAAATGGTGCAATAAATATAACACTGTCAAATCTATCTAGCATTCCTCCATGTCCAGGAATTAAATTGCTAAAATCTTTGATTTCATTGTAACGTTTTACACTAGATGCCGCCAAATCTCCTATTTGTCCTACTACACTTAATGCAATGGCTAGTAATAAAGCAAATAAATATGGAATTTCTAAACCAAACACACTATTAATAATAATTGTATATATTATTATTAATAGTATACTCCCTATAATTCCAGCTATACACCCCTCCAATGATTTATTTGGACTGACTTTATTATTACCTAATTTATGCTTTCCAAATTTTTTACCTATTAAATAAGCAAAAATGTCAGTTCCCCATGCTGCTAGAAAAACATACCAAATAAGTATATTTCCCATTTTCAATCCATATATAAGTGGTAAAAACATAATAAAAACTATTACATAGCAAATTCCAAGTAGTGAAATTGATATATCTACAACATTTATCTCCATATTACTTATAATAACATGAAGGAATAATACAAAAATAAGGAGTGGTATTAACGCTGTAATAAGAGGCATAATAAATTCTATTGGAATAATGTGTATTACCGCAATAAATGCTCCCATTATATATCCAATACTTTGCACTGGCTTTGATTTTACACTAAAGCTCTTATAAAATTCGTGAATACATAATATAGCAATTATACTAAATACAACATCTACAATATATTTATTTCCTAAAATTAATATGATTGCCACAACCGGAAATCCTATTAATCCAGATGTAATTCGTTTTATATCCATATTTTTTCATTTTGTATTGTTAAAATAAATTTAACAATGTCTCCTTTCTTATTTTCTTCCTCCGAAGTTTCGTGTTCTTTGTCCATATATTTCAATTGCTTTATCTAATTCTTGCTCATTAAAATCTGGCCAATGAATTTGAGGAAAATAAAATTCTGAATAAGTTATTTGCCATGGTAAGAAATTACTAGTTCTAAGTTCTCCACTTGTTCTTATCAATAAATCTGGATCTGGTTCTCCTGCCGTATATAAGTTTTCTGAAATTGTTTCTTCTGTTATATCTTCTATTTTAAGCTTTCCATTTTGAACTTTTTCTGCAATTTTTTTGGTTACCATTACAAGCTCTGCTCTTCCTCCATAGTTAAAAGCAATGCTTAAAGTAAGTCCTGTATTATTCTTAGTTTTTTCTACTGCTTTTGCTATTTTCTCTTGCAAAGTTTTAGATAATACCGTAATATCTCCAATGATTTTCAATCGTATATTTTCTGTATTGGCTTTTTTTAGCCATGAGTCAATATACCAGTTCAACAAAAACATAAGAGCAGCAACCTCTTCTTTACTTCGTTTCCAATTTTCTGTAGAAAAAGCATATACTGTTAAATATTTAATTCCTATTTTATTAGCATAAGAAGCAATTTTTTCAAGATTATCTGCGCCCGCTTTATGTCCGTCTTTTGTTTCTAAATTTTTGCTTTTTGCCCATCTTCTGTTTCCATCCATGATAATAGCAATATGTTTCGGCATATTTTTATCTTCCATTTAACTCATTCCCCTTGTATTTATTTTTGCCTGTACTCAATATATAAAGCTAGTTCTTTCAAAAATTCTCCATTATCCCCAAAGAACTTTGCTTGTTCTACTGCTTCTTTGGTAACTTCTGCTAACATTTCTTTTGCTTTTTCTATACCATATTTGGTAACAAACGTACATTTGCCTTTTTGTCTATCATTTCCTACTGGTTTCCCTAAAACTTTTTCATCTCCAGTTTCTGATAGAATATCATCCTTTATTTGAAATGCTAATCCAATTTTTTCTGCATAATTTGTAAGTCTAGCTGTACTCTCTTTATCTGCTCCTGCAAGAATAGCTCCTATTCGAATAGATGCTTTAATTAAAGCTCCTGTTTTATTTTGATGCATATATTCTAAATATTCTTTTGAAATTTCTTTTCCTTCAAACTCAGTGTCTACATACTCTCCTATAATCATTCGATCAACTGCATTTGTAAATTCATAAAAAGCCTGTGTCTTTTTTTCGTTTAAAGTTAATAAATCTTTGGATATTAACATATATGCATTATTAAGTAATGCATCTCCCGCCAAAATAGCTGTACTTTCATCAAATTTTTTATGATTTGTAAGGCGTCCTCTTCGGAAGTCATCATTGTCTATAGCTGGTAAATCGTCATGTATTAAAGAAAAATTGTGAACCATTTCCATTGCTATAGCATATGGCATTGCAACTTGATAATCATCTTTAAATAATTGATATGTTTTTAAAACAAGAATTGGTCTTAATCTTTTTCCTTCTGCCATTAGACTATATTCCATAGAAGCATTTAATATACCTTCCGGGCAATCTTTTGTTCTGACGTATTTTATTAACTCTTCGTTTATGATTTTAGCATATTTTTTTAATTCTTGTTTAAAGTCCATTTTCCCCTCCAACTTATATCCTTTAGGAAAATATTATTTATAAACTCATAATTTCTTTTTCTTTTGCTTCTATTATTTTGTCAATTTGTTCTACTTTTTTGTCAGTGATTTTTTGAATTTCATCTTCTGCTGTTCTTAATTCATCTTCTGTAATACTACTATTTTTTTGCATCGCTTTAAATTCGTCTAATCCTTCTCTTCTAATTGAACGAATAGACACTTTAGATTCTTCTCCCATCTTCTTTACATCTTTTACGATTTCTTTTCTTCTTTCTTCGTTTAATTCTGGAAAGTTAAGACGAATTACTTTTCCATCATTATTTGGGTTAATTCCTATATCTGATTTTAAAATTTCTTTTTCTATTTCTTTTAATATACTAGCATCCCATGGCTGTATAACAATCATTCTAGCTTCTGGTACTGAAATTCCAGCCACTTGGTTGATTGGAGTTGGTACTCCATAATAATCTACTTTAATTTTATTTAAAATTGCTGGATTTGCTCTTCCTGCTCTAATTTCTGCTAAATTTTCTTCTAAAACACTAATAGTTTTATTCATTTTTTCTTCAATATGATTATAATTTGACATTCTTATCTCTCCTTTAATTATTTAACAATGGTTCCTATTTTTTCTCCTTGCACAATTTTTATCATGTTTTCTGGTTTATCAATTCCAAATACGATTAATGGAATTTTATTATCTTTGCAAAGAGAAGTTGCGGTTGAGTCCATTACTTTTAAATCTTTATTTAATATATCTAAATATGTAATTTCATCGTATTTTACTGCTTTACTGTCTACTTTTGGGTCAGCAGAATACACTCCATCAATAGTTTTAGCAAGCAAAATCACATCTGCTTCTACTTCTGCTGCTCTTAGTGCTCCTGCCGTATCTGTTGTAAAATATGGATTTCCTGTTCCACATGCAAAAATAACAATTCTTTTTTCGTTTAGATGTTTAATAGCTTTTCTTTTAATAAATGGTTCTGCAATTTCTCGCATTTCTATAGCAGTTTGAACTCTTGTATAGATTCCTCTTGCTTCTAATGCATCTTGTAAAGCTAGAGCATTAATGGTCGTTGCTAGCATTCCCATATAGTCTGATGTAGTTCTTTCCATTTGGTGACCATATCTTCCTCTCCAAAAGTTTCCTCCTCCTACAACTATTGCTATTTCTACTCCTAAATCACTAACTGCTTTAATGTTATCACAAATTTTCCCTAAAGTATCTGCATTAATTCCTGTTCCTTTTTCTCCTGCTAAAGCTTCTCCACTAAGTTTTAGTAGAATTCGCTTATATGCTAAATTAGGCAAAGTCTTTCACTCCTTTTTTCTTTTTTATTATTCTATCATATAAACATCTAAAATAGGAATAGTTTTTTGAAAAATATTAATTTTTTCTTAATATGGCTTTTATATATTTTTATAGAGTTTTTTACAAAATTTCTATTTCATTTTATTTTTTATTTTTATAAGAATATTTAATGCATCGATTGGTGTTACTTGATTTAAATCTATTTTATCAATTTCATGTGCGATTTCAGCTAATTTATAGTTATACATATCTAATTGACCAGCTACAATCTTTTTTTCTTCTTTTGCTTTTATTGTTACATTTCTTTCTAATGTTTTTAATATTTCATTCGCTCTATTTACTACTGTTTGTGGCACTCCTGCAAGTTTTGCCACGTGAATTCCATAGCTTTCATCTGTACCACCTTTGACAATTTTTCTTAAGAAAATAATATCTTCACCTTTTTCTTTTACGGCAATTGAATAGTTTTTTACTCCCTCTAGTTTTTCTTCTAGTTTTGTAAGTTCATGGTAATGAGTTGCAAACAATGTTTTAGCTCCACATTTTTCTTTATTATCTATATATTCGGCAACTGCCCAAGCAATAGATAGCCCATCATAGGTAGATGTTCCTCTTCCTATTTCATCTAAAATAATTAAACTTTTATTTGTTGCTTCCTTTAGAATAGTAGCTACTTCCATCATTTCTACCATAAAAGTGCTTTGTCCCATCCCTAAATCGTCGGAAGCTCCCACTCTTGTAAAGATTTTATCTACCACTCCAATTTTGGCATAACTTGCAGGAACAAAACTACCTATTTGTGCCATTAAAGTAATAAGTGCGACTTGTCTCATATAAGTAGATTTTCCAGCCATATTTGGACCTGTGATAATTGACAATCTGTCTTCCCTCTGATTTAAATATGTATCATTTTGCACAAAGCTTCCTGCTGGTATCATTTTTTCAATAACCGGATGCCTTCCGTCTTTTATGTTAATTTCATCTCCTTCATCTACAATTGGCATAACATAATTTAAATCTTCTGCTACAATTGCAAATGAGGTAATTACATCTAAAGTAGAGACTTGAGTTGCAGTCTCTTGTAATCTTTGTATTTGACTTGCAATTTTATTTCTTATATCTATAAAAGTTTCATATTCTAATGTAACAATTCTTTCTTCTGCTCCTAAAATTTCGTCTTCTATGTTTTTTAGTTCTTCTGTTACAAATCGTTCACAATTTGTTAGTGTTTGCTTTCGTATGTAATAATCTGGTACCAAATCATAATTTGATTTAGTTACTTCTAAATAATATCCAAAAACTTTTGTGTAACCAATTTTTAAATTCTTAATTCCTGTTTTTTCTTTTTCTTTTGTTTCTATGTCAATAATCCACTGTTTTCCTTCAGTAGTTGCCTTTTTTAGTTTGTCAACTTCTTCATTATAACCAAGTTTAATAAGTCCTCCTTCTTTTATAGTAAGTGGTGGTTCTTCTATGATTGATTTTTCAATTAATTCACAAACATCTTTTAACTCATCTAATCCATTATATAATTCTTGCAATAATTTAGATTTGGTTTCACTTAGCAGTTTTTTTATTTCTGGCAATTGTTTTAATGAATTCTTGAGTGAAATCATATCTCTTCCATTTGCATTTCCATAAGCAATTTTTCCGAACTAATCGTTCTATATCATAAATTTTCTTTAAAGCTGTAATTATATCGCCTCTTAATATAAGATTTTCTTTTAACTCTTTTACAGCTTCTAATCTTTTATTAATTTCCGCCACATCAATTAGCGGATCGTTTAGCCATCTTCTTAAATGGCGTCCTCCCATAGATGTAGCAGTCTTATCTAATACCCATAGCAAGGTTCCTTTTTTTCCTTTATCTCTCATACGTTCTGTAATTTCTAAATTTCTTCTTGCATTTACATCCAAAGCCATATATTTAGTTGTTTTATAAACTTGAATACGATTAATATGTTCTAATTTTATTTTTTGTGTTTCATTTAAATATTCTAGCAAGCCATTAATAGCTGTAATAGTAAGTAATTGTTCTTGTACGTTAGTAATTTCATCTCCTTTATTATCTATCACTTTATAATTACTTAATAATTTTTCTGTTTCTTGTTTAAAAGCATTATCAGATTGTTTAGTAATATAAACACTAAATCTTTCTCTTATTTTGTTCATTTCTTCTTGTGAATTAAATAGTAATTCATTTACTACAATTTCTGCTGGTGAAAATCTTGCTAATTCATCTAATAATTTTGCAAAATTATTTTCTTCTTTTATCTGTGTTGCCATAAAATCTCCAGTAGATACATCACAAGCAGCTAATCCAAAATAAAGTCCCATTTTATAAATTGCCATAATATAATTGTTTTTCTTTTCATCTAGCATATTACTTTCTATAACGGTTCCAGGTGTAACTACTCTAACAACGTCTCTTTTTACAATTCCCTTTGCCGTTTTTGGATCTTCTAGTTGCTCACAAATTGCTACTTTATAACCTTTTCCAATTAATCTTGCAATATATGTTTCTGCTGCATGATATGGAACTCCACACATAGGAGCTCTTTCCTCTTGTCCACATTCTTTTCCTGTTAAAGTTATTTCTAATTCTCTTGATGCTGTAATTGCATCATCAAAAAACATTTCATAAAAATCTCCTAAACGATAAAACAGTAAACAATCTTGATATTGTTCTTTAGTTTTTAAATAATGTTGCATCATTGGCGAAAATTCTGCCATAATTTTTTCCTCCCTTGTTTTTCTTTTTATTCAATTTTCATTATCTTTTTATGTTTCTCCTTTTAAGTACCACATATGTTCTGAAACTATCTTTAAATTAATAATAGTACCTATTTGTTTTTCATTTCCATCAAATATGACTACTTTATTTGTTTCAGTTCTTCCTGTCATTTTTTCTGGATTGTTTTTACTAATACCTTCCACAAATACTTTTTGTATTGTGCCTACATATTTTTCATTGTTTTCTTGAATTTGGCTTTCTACTAATTTTTTTAGTCTTTCAAAACGTTCATGCTTTGTTTCTTCTGGAATTTGATTTTCCATCTTATCAGCAATTGTTCCTTTTCTTCTTGAATAAATGAACATAAATACTTGTTCAAAATGAAGTTTTCTTACTACGTCTAATGTGTCTTCAAAATCCTCTTCTGTTTCTCCCGGAAATCCAACAATAATATCTGTAGAAAATACAACATCAGGAATTTCTTTTTTCATTTTCTCTGCCAAATGTAAATATTGTTCTTTTGTATATTTTCGATTCATTTTTTTTAATATTTCTGTACTTCCGGATTGTAGTGGTAGATGAATAATTTTGCATACTTTTTCACAATCCCTAATAGCTTCTATAACATCATCAGTAAAATCTTTTGGATGAGGGGATACAAATCGAATTCTTTCAATTCCATCAATTTTATTGATTTTTCTAAGTAAACTCGCAAAAGTAATAGTACTATGAGTCTTCTTGTTTTCCTCTTTCATATATGAATTAACATTTTGTCCAAGTAGTGTTATCTCTTTATATCCTTTTTCTGCAAGTTCTCGTACTTCCCTTAAAATGTCTTCTTCTTTTCTGCTTCTTTCTCTACCACGAACATATGGAACAATACAGTAACTACAAAAATTATTACATCCATACATTATAGTAACAGAAGCTTTTTTTAAGTCATTTCTTTTTATCGGTATTCCTTCGTGTACTTCTCCTTCTATATCTAAAATATCTCTTACAGTCGCTTTTTTTAAAATAGCTTCATACAAATCTTCTGGCAATTTATTTAGAGTATGTGTTCCAAAAATAATATCTACATATGGATAGCTTTTATTAATTTTTTCCACTATATGCGGTTCTTGCATCATGCAACCTCCAATAGCTATAATGGTTCCATTTTTTTTCTTTTGTTCTTTGCTTTCTCCTAATTTTCCGAAAAGCTTTTCTTCTGCATTTTCCCTAACGCAACATGTATTAAATAAAATAAGGTTTGCAATATTAGTATTATCAGTCTTTTGATATCCCATTTGTTCTAGCATTCCACAAATTTTTTCTGAATCATTTTCATTTAATTGGCAACCCATAGTAAGAATGTAATAATAAAATGGTCTGTTTTTTTCTATAATATATTCTTTTATTTTTTGTATATATTCTTTTTGTAATTTTATATCTCCACTTGTCAACTTAATTCCTCCATTTCTTGTACTATTCTATTATAATTTGACATTTTTTTCAAGCGATTTAAATATTTATGTTAAATTGATATACAAAAAAACTAACCATTTTAAAATGGTTAGTTTTTATAAATAAATATATCATTTTTATCTTTATGCAATTTCATTTATTTTTACATCTCTTACATGGTTAATTTTTTCCCATTTTGTATCACGCTTAAATAAGCATTTAAAGTTAATAGCAAGCCATGAGCCTAAAAATAATGGATAGCATATTAGTCCTTTTATCATAGGTTTGATTGGTCTTCTGTCTAACTTCATTATAAGAACCGCTGTTGCAATTGGTAATAGAAATGTTGGCACTAGATATCTTATATAATTCATAAATAATTCTGTATTTGTCATTCCATTTCCAATGTAAATAAACATATTGGTAAGTAATAAAACAATAGTAGCTATAAACATAGGTATACTACCTACTATATAGAGTAATCCATCAAAATTCATTAAAGTTTTATGTTCTTTCACTGCTAGTGCTAATGGCTTAGTGTATGTTTGCAAACATTGTATATGTCCTACTGTCCATCTGCTTCTTTGTTTCCAAGATTGTTTAAATCCCAATGGTTGCTCATCATATACTTTAGCATCTACAGCCCATCCAAGTTTGTTTCCTTTAATAATATTTTTTAATGAGAATTCGATATCTTCTGTAAGAGTTTGTGTATTCCATCCTTCTGGCTTTATTATGTCAAATCTTACCATGAAGCCAGTACCATTAATTAGTGGTGACAATCCTAAGTTATATCTAGCAAGATGATAAAAGCGGTTCATAGTCCAGTAAAAAATAGCATATCCTGCTGTAATCCAGGTGTCATTTGGATTTTTTATATCTCTATATCCTTGAACAACTGTCTCTCCTTGGCATAATTTTTTGTTCATATTTTTAATAAAATTAACATCTACAATATTGTCTGCATCAAATACGCAAAATGCATCATAATCTGCATTTTCTTCTATTTTTTTGTTTAGAAACCATTGCATAGCATATCCTTTTGTTTTATGTGCTTCATCAAATCTCTCATATACAATTGCTCCAGCCTCTCTTGCAATCGTAGCTGTTGCATCTGTACAATTATCTGCAATAACATAAATATCTAACAATTCTGCTGGATAATCTTGTTTTTTCAAACTTTCAATTAAATTTTTTACAACACTTTCTTCGTTATGTGCTGGTATAATAGCCATAAATTTATGTTTTTTATTTTTTAGCATTGGCTTATCTTTTAATTTAATTAAAGAGCATACACTAATCATAATTTGATATAGCCAAAAAATAGTAATTAGCCACACTAGAGATTGTTGTAAAATATACAAATATTTCATTTTTTTACTCCATTCTTTTTTATTACTTATTATTTTTTCTTATTGCATGTATATGCATTATATACCTACTTATTCATCTATGTCAATACATGTTAAATTAATTCTGTTTTGAGAATCAATTTCATATACTTTTACCTTTACTTTATCGCCTATTTTTAAAACATCTTCTACTTTTCCAATTCTTTGTTTTGAAATTTTAGAGATATGAAGAAGTCCTTCTTTGTCTCCTCCCAAATCGATAAAAGCTCCAAATGTTGCAATTCTGCTAACAGTTCCTTCGTAAACATGCCCTACTTCAATTTCTCTTGTAATTTCTTCTACAATTTTTCTTGCTTTTTCTGCTCCTTCTAAATCTGAAGAATAAATAAATACCCTTCCATCATCTTCAATGTCCATTTTTACTCCTGTTTCAGCAATAATTTTATTTATTACTTTTCCACCTGTTCCAATAACATCTCTTATTTTTTCTGGATTAATTGTCATATTTATAATTCTTGGGGCATATTTTGAAACTTCTGCTCTTGGTTTTTCAATTTGTTTTAGCATAATTTCATCTAAAATATATTTTCTTGCTTTTTTTGTTCTAGCAAAAGCCTCTTCAATAATATTATATGTTAGCCCATCTACTTTAATATCTACTTGAATGGCTGTTATTCCATCTTTAGTTCCAGCCACTTTAAAGTCCATGTCTCCAAAAAAGTCTTCAAGTCCCTGTATATCTGTAAGCATTATATAATTATCCGGATTTTCACTATCTGTTACAAGCCCTGTTGAAATTCCAGCTACTGGTTTCTTTATCGGAACTCCCGCATCCATTAATGCAAGTGTACTACCGCAAATACTAGCTTGTGAAGTAGAACCATTAGAGCTTAACACTTCTGATACAACACGAATTGCATATGGAAATTCTTCTTCACTAGGTATTACCGGTACTAGTGCTCTTTCCGCTAATGCTCCATGTCCTATTTCACGCCTTCCTGGTCCCCTCGATGGTCTCGCTTCTCCAACACTATAAGATGGGAAATTATAATGATGCATATATCTTTTTGCTTCTTCTTCATCTAGGCCATCTAGAATTTGTTCTTCACTTGTCATACCTAAAGTTGCTACTGAAAGTACCTGAGTTTGTCCTCTTGTAAACAGTGCACTACCATGAGCTCTAGGAAGCAAACCAACTTCACATGATAATGGTCTAATTTCGTCTATTTTTCTACCGTCTGGCCTTTTTTGTTCTTTTAGAATCATTTCTCTAACACATTTTTTTTCTAGTCGGTAAATACTTTCTGTAATATCTGTTTTTTTATTTTCAGCTTCTTCTTCTCCATATTTTTCTATATAATAATTTATAATGTCTTCTGTTAATTTTTCAATATTTTCATCTCTTTCTGTTTTATCTATTGCTTGTACATCTTTATACATTCTTTCTTTAAATTTTGTTGTAATTTCTTCCATTATATTTTGGTCTACATCAAAAGATTTATATTCAAATTTTGGCTTTCCAATTTCATCCTTCATATTTTGAATAAAGTCGCAAATTTTTTTAATCTCAACATGTGCTTGTTTGATAGCTTCTAGCATTATGTCATCTGGAATTTCATATGCACCAGCTTCAATCATAGCAATTTTATCTTTTGTTCCAGCTACAGTTAAGTTTAGTAGGCTTTTAGCTCTTTCATTTGAGTTTGGATTAATTACAATATTTCCATCCACATACCCTACACTAACAGAACCTGTTGGACCTCCAAATGGAATATCAGATATAGATAAAGCTGCTGAAGCGCCAATCATGGCACATATCTCTGGTGAGTTATCTTGATCTACAGATAGTACCAAACAATTTACACATACATCATTTCTAAAATCCTTTGGAAATAATGGTCTAATTGGTCTATCAATTACTCTTGATGTTAAAATAGCTTTTTCTGAAGGTTTTCCTTCTCGTTTCTGAAAACTTCCTGGGATTTTTCCAACAGCATAAAGTCTTTCTTCATAATCTACAGATAATGGAAAAAAGTCCACACCTTCTTTTGGTTCCTTTGAAGCTGTTACATTAACAAGCACTGCAGTATCTCCATATCTAACAAGAACACTTCCGTTGGCTAGTTCTGCCATTTTTCCGTTTTCTACTGTTAGTGTTCTTCCTGCAAGCTCCATACTAAATGTTTTAAACATATATTCCTCCTATTCCTATTAGAATATTATTTGTGTTTGAAAGTAACCTCTATTAAAATTAAAATAATTTTTTTATCTTAATACAAGCTACATTCTATAGCAAATAATATTCCTATTAATTAATATTTCCTTGTTTTTATGTATTATCATAAAAATATAAAGTTAACATTTATCAATTCAAGAAAAATTATCCATTTTTTTATGATATATTCTTAACACTCAAAAAATGGGCAGAAATTATCTTAATATCTGCCCTTTATTTCTGACTATTTTCTTAATCCTAGTTTTTGTGCCACTTCTCTATAACTATCTAAATCTGTTCTAGCTAGATAGTTAAGTAAGTTTCTTCTTTTCCCTACCATCTTTAAAAGTCCACGTCTAGAATGATTATCTTTTGTGTGCACTTTTAAATGTTCTGTTAATTCATTAATTCTTTCTGTTAAAAGAGCAATTTGAACTTCTGGAGAACCTGTATCTTTTTCATCTCTCCTATAGTTTTGAATTATTTCTTGTTTTCTTTCCTTTGTCATAATTTTCCTCCTATATTTATAAAATTTGCCTTACACTGAGCAATAAGTTGGATTGCTTATAGCCAAGATTAAGGTATGTCTAATTCGACCATTACTATTTTACTACACTTTGGCAAAAAATGCAAGGATTTTTGTGTAATTATCATATCAAAATATTTTTAAATCTTATATCATATTTTGCAAATGTGTCCATGTTTTTTCATCTAGCACTTTCCCATCTTCTATTTTTTCATATGTTTTTATTAAAAATTGTACAATTTTATTTTCATTTTCGTCTATTTCACTATTTTTCAAACATTCAATGTATTGTTTTCCATTCTTTTTATATACGTTTGAAATTTCTTCTACTTGCATTTTAGCATTTGTTCCATTTCCTTGTATAATTTTTCCCACTAATTCAATGCAGTTTTCTAAAGATCTTCTTCTTGCTTTCATCTCTAATTCTGGTAAGTTTTGTTTTTTAAAAAATTCTACTACTTGTACATATGCATCTAAAGTATCATCAATTCTTTTCTGCTTTATTTCTTGCCTCATAATGCTGTTTTTGGTTTGCATATATCCATGTAAAACTCTATTTGTAGAAATAATTTTATTTGCATTGAATAATGCCTTGTAAGTTGTGTATTCGTCTTCGTGCAATTTTCCTAAAGGAAATCTTATTTTTTCGTATATTTCTCTTTTATATAGTTTATTCCACACTACTACTTTTTTTACATAAGGTTCTAACTTTATTCCATAAAGTAACTTTAATGCTTCTATATTATTAGTCACTTCTTCTTCGATTTTTCTTTTGGCATTTTCTTCGCTAATAAGTTGCTCTGATTTTTCTTTATTGTCTATATCAATTCTTAAGAAATCGCACTCTGCAATATCTGCTTCATATTTTTTTAATAAATCATATAATTCTTCATAAAATGTTGGATAAATGTAATCATCACTATCTAGAAAAGCTATATATTCTCCATTTACTCTTTCTAAACCTTTATTTCTAGCATCTGCAAGTCCTCCATTTGGTTTATGTATTACTTCAATTCTATTATCTATTTTAGCATATCTATCACAAATTTCGCTTGTTTTATCCGTTGCACCATCATCAACTAATATTATTTGTAAATTTTTATATGTTTGATGAATTACACTTTCTAAACAATGTTCTATATATTTTTCTACATTATATGCCGGAATTACTATACTTATTTTCTCTTTTTCCATAAAACCTCCATAAGAGCAATTTTATGCTCTGCTATTTTTTATAATTATAATATTTTACATCTTTAAAATTTCTTCTTTTAGCACTTTTACCATATCTTCTTGTTTTACTTTTTTAACAATTTCTCCTTTTTTAAATAATAAGCCTTCTTTTACTCCTCCTGCGATACCTATATCTGCATGTCGTGCCTCTCCTGGTCCATTAACTCCACATCCCATAACAGCCACTGTAATTGGCTTGTGGATAGTCTGTAAGAAGTCTTCTATTTCTTGTGCAACTGGAATTAAATCATATTGCAATCTACCACATGTTGGACAAGCAATTAAAGTTGGCTCATTTGAAGATAAATTGCAATCTTTTAAAATTTCTTTTGCCACTTTTATCTCTTCTACTGGGTTTGCTGAAAGAGAAACTCTCATAGTATCTCCTATACCTTGTCTTAGCAAAACTCCCAATCCAATGCTAGAACTTACAGTTCCACTAAATGCTGTTCCTGCATGAGTAATTCCCAAGTGTAATGGATAGGAAAATGTTTTTGCAGCTTCTTCATAAGCTTCTATACATAAGTCTAAGTTAGAAGCTTTTAGAGAAATAGCAATATCCTGAAAGTTCAGTTTTTCTAATATGTCTACATGGATTTTAGCACTTTCTACCATAGCTTTAGCAGTAGGCTTTCCATATTTAATAAGTAAGTCTTTTTGAATGGAGCCACTATTTACTCCTATTCTTATTGGAATATTATTTGCTTTGCAGGCATCAACTACTTGTTTTACTCTATTTTCATCTCCAATATTCCCTGGATTAATTCTAATTTTATCCACTCCACTTCTAATCGCTTCTAACGCAATTCTATAGTCAAAATGAATATCTGCTACTGTTGGAATATGAATTTGTTTTTTTATTTTTCCAATTGCTTTAGCATCTTCTTCATCTAAGCAAGCAAAACGTACAATTTCGCAACCAGCTTTTTCTAAGTCTAATACTTGTTTTACTGTATTTTCTATATCTTTTGTTTT
This sequence comes from uncultured Clostridia bacterium, assembly GCA_944388625.1. Taxonomy (GTDB): domain Bacteria; phylum Bacillota; class Clostridia; order TANB77; family CAG-508; genus CALXJM01. The sequence continues at coordinate 7,856 of CALXJM010000002.1, read as the reverse complement.
TGTATTTGTCATAGATTGTATAACTACTTTATTCTGTCCTCCAATTTGTACTCCATGAACAAAAATAGGTCTGGTATTGCTTCTTTTTACCATATAATCTTCTCCTTTTTTCTTTAGAATATATTATTATTTTGTTTTTGTCAATATATAAGAAAGATCCAAGAAACCTAACCTTATTGTATAGAAAAAGGAGACAGAATTTTTCTATCTCCTCTCGGGAAAACTAACGCTGGAAACGTAGCTTTCGTCCATAATCTGTTGTGCAGATTATGGAGTTATCAATAGTTATTTCTATGTTGCAGTATGCATTGGGTTCTACTACGGTTTCACCCAAGGTATCATAAACTCCAACATATCCACGCCTGCTTGACTCTTGTGCAATTAGGTACCCATTCTGGGTACCAATGCTCGCCCATTCTACTTTGAGAACACTTGCTCCTTGTAGGTTTATCGCGCCCCACAAGAAACGGCGTCTCACCAGAATAATGCCGATGGGAATAATGGGTATTACCTCATCAAATCGTTGCCGAATTAGTCTTCGTCCTGCAGGGGTGTAGATGGCAATGCCACCATCTGGCCATTGGTACAATTTGTAATTGTCACAATCGACAACACGTTGCCGAATTACATCAACCACGAAATCATACCCAAATGCCTTGAGCAAAAAAGTAAGTAGTCCCCGTTTCATTTGTAGTCTTCCCTCCTAAATGTTTATTCATTTTTATTATAGCATATTTGTATATTTATGTAAAGTTCGCCATTTTCTTTATACTTGTTCCTCCATAACATCTCTTTTTAATAAATGATTTTCTATTATTCCAAACCCCTGAAAAATTTTATTTTTATTATATATTTTGTACAGTCCATCAGGTTTTAAATATGTTAGTTTTACTCCATTTAATAAAGCTTCTAGCTTTTTCTGTTCTAATTCTATTTTAGGAAAGTTTGTAAATATTTTTTCCATTGCTATTATTTGCATATCTAAAAATAATTGATTATCTTTATTTTTTTCAAGTTTTTCTATATCTATAGCATTGTCTATATTAAAATTATTTACACTTATTCTTCTTAGTTCTTTCATATAACCTACTGTTTCTAATTTTTCCGCTATGTCTTTACACAGTGTTCTTATATATGTACCTTTAGAACATTGTACTTTAATTATAATTTCTCTTTCTTTTTTATTTATACTTTCCAAATTAATCTTATAAATTTCAATTTCTCTTTTAGGTATTTCTACATCTATTCCATTCCTTGCATATTCATATAATTTTTTTCCATTTACTTTAATAGCAGAGTATATAGGAGGCTGTTGTGCTTGCTTGCCTAAAAAGTTTTGCAAAATCTCTTTTATTCGACCTTTTTGCATATTTTTTTCATCTACTTTGCTTTTTTTTATAATTACACCTTCTGAGTCTAATGTATCAGTTTGTTCTCCTAACTTAATTGTTGCTATATATGTCTTGTCATGCTCAGTTAAATATTTTGACAGTTTTGTAGCATTTCCTATTAGTATTGGTAAAACACCGGTAGCATTCGGGTCCAATGTTCCAGTATGTCCTACTTTTTTGATATGGTAAAGTTTGCGTATTTTACTCACTACATCGTGAGAAGTAATTCCCTTAGGTTTGTCTATAATTATAATTCCATTCATATATAATTCCTTTCTTTCTGAATATAATAACTAATATAGATAATCTAAAAATGTGCGCAGATACTACAAGACCTTATTATCTTAGATAATAAAAGTCAAAATGAACATACTTCATCCATTTTGACTTTTCACTTTATAACAAAATTAAGTTTTCTATATTTCATTTAAGATATGGCTTAATTTGTGCTAAAATTTTTTCCTTTGCTTGTTCTAAAGGCAAGTTAATATTGCAACCAGCTGCCTTTGGATGTCCTCCACCTCCAAACATTAAGCATATATCTGCTACATTAACATATTCGTTCGAACGCATCGATACTTTATAGTCACCTTTTTCGGTTTCTCTTAAAAATACGCAAACTTCAACACCTTCAATATCTCTTCCTTGTTCTACAATTCCCTCATGATCACCTAATTCTGCATTCGATTTTTGCATATCATCTAAAGTAATATAAGTAAAAGTAATTTTTCCATCTTCCAATAGTTCTAATCTGTTCATAGCAATTCTTCTTAGCTCAAAGCTAGCTCTTGATACAATTTGCAAAACCCTTTTATATACTTCTGAAACATTTACGCCTTTATTTAATAAATCTGCTACAAATTCAAAAGTTTCTGCCGTTACATTTGTATATTTAAATCCACCTGTATCAGTTATAATTCCTGCTAGAAGACATGTTCCAATTTCTTTATCTATTTCTATACCAATATATTCTAAAACAGTCACTAATATCTGTGCACATGCTGGTGATGCTGGGTTTACAAAATTATAATCTCCAAACATAGTATTACTTCCATGATGATCAATAACAATTCTGGTTTTCGCTTTTTCAAAATATGCCGCAAATCCATTTAGCCTTTTTATGTCAGAGCAGTCGAGTGCTATTGCCAAGTCATATTGTTCTATTTCACTTTTTTCTTTCATTTCCTTTGCGCATGGTAAAAAATTATACACTCTTGGACAATTTTCTATAATTAAGTCAACTTGTTTTCCGCTTCTCTTTAACGCTATATACATAGCTAAACTGCTTCCTATAGCATCTCCATCTGGCACTTCATGAGTTAATAATACAATCGTATTAGCTTTTTCAATTTCTTGTTTTATATTATCTAATATCATTCGTTTTTCCCCTTTTTGAATTTATTTATCTAAAGGTTTTGCGTCCTTCATAATTTTTCCTAAAATGGCATCGATTTTTGCTCCATATTCCATAGTTTCATCCAATATAAATATGAATTCTGGTGTTGTTCTTAAATTAATTCTTTTTGCGATTTCTGTTCTAATAAATCCGGTTGATTTTTTTAAATTTGATAAAGTCGCTTTTGTATTTTTGGCATTTAAAATGCTTACATATACCCTACAAAATCTTAAATCTGGAGTTGTTTTTACATCAGTTATACTAATTAGTCCTGTTATTTTAGGATTTTTTAAATCATAATTAATTATATTACTGAGCTCCTTTTTTAATTCCTCATCAATTCTATTTAATTTGTTATTATTTCCTTTTGGCATATACTCACCTATCTATCCTTTAACTTCTTCCATAATATGAGCTTCTATGATGTCTCCTTCTTTAATGTCATTGCAATTTTCAATTTGAATACCACATTCAAACTCTTTTGTGACTTCTTTTACATCTTCTTTGAATCTTTTTAAGGAAGCTATTTTGCCTTCACTAATAACAATGTTGTCACGAATTACTCTTACAATTGAATGTCTTGTAATTTTTCCATCAGTTACATAACATCCAGCAATTGTTCCTACATTGGATACTTTAAATATTTGCCTTACTTCTGCATTTCCTATAATTGTTTCTTTATAAATCGGATCTAGCATTCCTTTCATAGCAGCTTTAATATCTTCTATTGCATTATAAATAACAGAATATGTTTTTATTTCTACTTCCTCTTTTTCTGCCATTTGTTTTGCTCTGAGTTCAGGCCTTACATTAAATGCAATAATAATAGCTTTAGATACTTTAGCAAGAGTTACATCTGATTCTGTAACTCCACCAACATTAGCATGAATTACAGATACTTTCACTTTCTCATCTGACAATTTTTCCAATGATTGTTTTACTGCTTCAACAGATCCTTGTACATCCGCTTTTACAATTAAATTCAATTGTTTCAAATTACCTTTTTCAATTTGATTAAATAAATCATCTAAAGTTACTGTTGAATTTAAACTTAATATTCTATCACGTGCTTGACGTTTCCTCTTTTCTATCAAATGCTTTGCTGTTTTTTCATCTTCTACTTCATAGAAAATTTCTCCTGCTTCTGGTACTTCTGTTAAACCTGTAATTTCTACTGGTGTAGATGGTCCTGCTTTTTTTACATTTTGACCTTTATCATTTTTCATTGTTCTAATTCTTCCAATAACGGATCCAACAACAATTGTATCTCCTACATCTAATGTTCCTCTTTGTACTAACATAGTAGCAATTGGTCCTCTAGCTCTATCTAATCTTGCTTCAATAACGACTCCTTTTGCCTGTTTATTAGGGTTTGCTTTTAATTCTTTCATATCAGCTACTAGTAATACCATTTCAAGCAAAGTATCTATATTTTCATGTTTTTTAGCAGATATTGGTACATAAATTGTATCTCCGCCCCATTCTTCTGGAACTAGACCATATTCTGTCAAATCTTGTTTTATTTTCTCTGGATTTGCTCCTTCTAAGTCCATTTTATTAATTGCTACAATAATTGGAATATTAGCTGCTTTTGCATGATTGATGGCTTCTACCGTTTGTGGCATAACACCATCATTAGCTGCTACTACTAAAATAGCTATATCTGTTATTTGTGCTCCTCTTGCACGCATACTTGTAAATGCTTCGTGTCCAGGAGTATCTAAAAATGTAATTTCTCTACCATTAATTTCTACTTTATAAGCACCAATATGCTGTGTAATTCCTCCAGCTTCTCCTTCTATTACGTTTGTTGATCTTACAGCATCTAGTAAAGAAGTTTTTCCATGATCAACATGCCCCATTACCACTATAACTGGTGGTCTTGGTTCTAGCTCTTCTGGTTTATCTTCGCTATCATCAAATAAAATGTCTTCTTCTGTTATTATTTCTTTTTTATGTGCTGTAATTCCAAATTCTTCCGCTATTAGAAATGCCGTATCAAAATCTACTTCATTATTGATGGTTGCTAATGTTCCATAACTCAATAGTTTTTTTATTACTTCTCCGCTTGTCTTTTTTAATTCGGCTGCTAAATCTTTTACTGTAATTGTTTCTGGAATTGTAATATCAGTTAATTTAAATATTTTTTGTTTTACTGGTTCTTCTACTTTCTGATTTTTCTTTTTGTTTTTTCTTTCTTTATTACTACTTAGATCATAGTAGTCAAGCATAGAACCTTCATTAAACATATGTGATAATTTGCTTTCTTGTTTTAAGCTTTTCAATTTTCCAGTATCAAACTCATTGTTTCTTCTACTTTTATTTTGTTTTTTTGTCTTTGCTTCTTCTGCTCGATTGCTTTTTTGTTTATCAATTGCTTTATTAGAATATTCTCTAACATTTTCTTTTTCTGCAATATCTACAGCCATAATATTCTTTATATTCTTTTCAATTCCTTTGTCATCTAGAGGTCTACGATTGTTTCCATAGGTATTGTTATTATTTCCAAAGCTTTTATTTTGTGTATTGTCCTTATAATTATTATTTCTGTTATTTTGATTATTATTTCTAAAATTATTGTTTTTGTAATTTCCACTTTGAACATTATTCTGCCTATTGTTTCGATAACCATTATTATATGAATAATTATTTTGTTCATTTTTATAATTACTATTTGAATTATGATTTCTATATCCTGATGCTTTGTTATTTTTATTATAATTATTTAAATTTTCTTTTTTAAAATTATTAGCAGTTTTGATTTCTGGTTTACTTTCTGTTTTGATTTCAAAACTCTCGTTTTTATTTTTTGCTACAATTCTTACTTCTGCTTCCTTTTTTGCACTTTCTACTTTTGGCATATCAAATTTTTCCTCAATTTTTTCTGTTTTTTTCACTTCTTGGCGTGTCTCTTCCTTTTTACTTTCTTTTATTCCAATTCCAAACAATTCATTAACTGTTAATGGTTTAGTTTGTTTATTTCTATATACGATATTAAAATCTTTTTTTCTCTGATTCTCAACAAAACCAACATTTCCATTATGTCTTTGCTCATTTTTTCTTTTTTCTTCTTCTTTTTGTTTTTCTTGTTCTTCTTTACTAATAATAACTTCTCTTCTTATAATAACTGGGCCAGAAGTCTTTTCTATTTTTGTTTCTTTTGCTTTTTTAGTTTCTGGTAATTCTTTAGATACTTCTTTTGTAGTTGTTTTAGGAACATTATAGGAGGCTTCTATTTTTGCGCAATCTGCCTCGTCTACACTGCTCAAATGACTTTTTACATTGATATTTAATTCCTGCGCTTTTGCCAATACCTCTTTACTATTTAAGTTTAATTTTTTGGCTAATTCATGTATTTTTATTTTACCCAATAGTATCACCCCCATAAATTCTTTTAATAATTGCATTTGCTAAATTTTTATCTTTTATTCCAATAATTACTTTGTTTTCTTTACCAATAGCTTTACTCAGTTCTTGCTCAGTTCCCCAGGTAATAAATAATATTTTTTGCTTTTCTGCTATTTTTTTAAAATTTAGTATTGTTCTGTCTGCAGCATCTTCCGCTACAATTATTAATTTTATCTTTTTTCTTTCCGCGGCTTCTCGCACTGTCTCTGTACCAAAAATTACTTTGCCGGCTTTCATCGATAAACCAATAAGCCCCATAATCTTTTCTTTATCTATCAATCATCACACCTCTTAAGTTTTGGTATACTTCATCTTCTATTTTACATTGAAAGATTTTGTCTAATCTTTTGCTTTTTATTACTTTTTCTAAACATTGTACATTATCACAAATATATGCACCTCGTCCAGCTATCTTTCCTGTTTTATCCAATTGTATTTTTCCATCTTGTTTTTTTACAATTCGAATTAATTCTTTTTTATCTTTTTTTGTGTTACACCCCATACAGGTTCTTTGTGGAATTTTTTTCAAATTTTTCCTCCTAATTATTCTTCTTCACTTTCTTGCTTACTTGCTAAAATTTCTCTAAATTGTGTCTCACTCTTTATATCTATTTTCCAATTTGTAAGTTTTGCTGCTAACCTTGCATTTTGTCCTGATTTTCCAATTGCTAAAGATAATTGGTCATCTGGAACTACTACTTGCGCAAATTTTTCATCTTCTTTTACATCTACTGCCATTACTTGTGCTGGAAGCAATGCTGATGCAATATAAATAGCTGGATCTTCATTCCATTCGATAACATCAATTTTTTCTCCACCTAATTCATTAATAATATTTTGAATACGAATTCCTTTTTGTCCTACACATGAGCCGACTGGATCAATATTTTCATTTTTTGAATATACTGCAACTTTACTTCTATACCCTGCATCTCTAGATACATTTTTTATCTCAATAAGTCCTTCATATATCTCTGGAATTTCAAATTCAAATAATTTTCTTACAAAATCCGGATGACTTCTAGATACAATTACTTGTACATTTCCTTTTTGTCCTCTTTCAACATCTAGCACATATGCTCTTATTTTATCATTGACTCTATATTTTTCTGTTGGCATTTGCTCTTTTATTGGCATAATTCCTTCAAGTTTTCCGAGGTCTAATACTATTGCAGATCCTTCTGTTTTTTGAATAATTCCTGATACAATTTCGCCCTTTCTATCACTATATTCAGAAAATACAATATTTCTTTCAGCTTCTCTAATTTTTTGTATAATAACTTGTTTTGCTGTTTGAGCAGCAATTCTCCCAAAATCTTTTGGGAATATTTCTATGTCAACACTATCTCCAATGTTTAAATCTTTATTTATTTTTATAGCATCCACTCTGCTAATTTGTAAATCTGGCTTTTCTACTACTTCTACTATTTCTTTTGTTGCATAAATATGAATAATTCCTGTTTGCTCATCCATTACGATTTTTACATTTTCTTCTTGGTCAAAATTTCTCCTATAAGCGGTAAGTAGCGCTGTTTCTATAGATTCAAGCATATATGTTTTACTTATTTTCTTTTCTTTTTCTAGTTCTTCTAGAGCTAATATTAATTCTTTGTTATCAATGGCTTTCATTTGATTCATTCCTCCTATTTAATTCTTTTCTT
>CALXJM010000001.1 GCA_944388625.1 uncultured Clostridia bacterium | reverse complement strand
AATTCTTACTGTATTTGCAAAAGACATAAAAATAGCAGAAGAATTAGAAGAACAAGAAGGAGAAACAAAAAAAGAGCAAAATTCTAATGAAGTTGTTCTAAATGGTTATATATGTAAAAAGCCAATTTATAGACAAACGCCATTTGGAAGAGAAATTGCAGACATATTGTTAGCAGTAAATAGAACTTATAATAAATCAGACTACATACCATGTATAGCATGGGGAAGAAATGCAAGATTTTGTCAAAACATAGAAGTTGGTACTTGCGTAAAAATCGTAGGTAGAGTGCAATCAAGAGGATATGAGAAAAAATATGAAGATGGTAGAGTAGAGCAAAGAACTGCTTATGAAGTATCGGTTATTAGTCTAGAAGTTATAAATGAAGAACGTGGCGAACAAACAGCAGAAGAAACGGAAAATAAAGAAGCAATATAGAAACAAAAACAAAGAAAGTCTCTAAAAAGAGGCTTTTTTTGTGTTTATGTCTTGTTTTTGAAGAAAAATCAGGATATAATTACGTAGTATAAGAAAGGAGAAATCAGATGAAAGTTAGTAAAGAAGAAATTATGCATATCGCTAGTCTTGCAGACCTTACATTAAAAGAAAATGAAATAGAAAAATATATAATCAATTTACAAGAGATATTAAATTTTGCAAATATAGTTAATCGAGCACCAATCGATGATATTGATGAGTCTGTCACGGGAATAGAGGAAAAAAATGTATTTCGCAAAGATGAAATAAAAGAATTTGATAATAAGCAAGGACTGCTTCAAAATGCTAAAGAAGTGCAAAATGGAATGTTCAAAATTCCAAAGGTAATTAATTAAAAGAAAGGATGAATATAGTGGAACTATATGAATTAACAGTACATGAACTACAAGAAAAATTACAAAGAAAAGAAATAACCAGTTTAGACATTACAGAATCTTATTTGAAACGAATTGAAGAAAAGGAGCCAGAGGTAGAGGCTTTTATTACAAAACCAGAAAAAAGGGAAGATGATTCTACAAGTATTCCTATTGGTATTAAAGATAATATTTGTACTAGAGACATAAAAACAACATGTGCATCAAGAATGCTTGAAACTTTTATTCCACCTTATAATGCAACTGTCATAGAAAAACTAAGCAAAGAAGGAATAAAAGTTTTTGGAAAATTAAATATGGATGAATTCGCCATGGGAGGATCAACAGAATATTCTTATTTTAAAAAAACCAAAAATCCATGGAACTTAAGTAAAGTACCAGGGGGATCTAGTGGAGGAAGTGCTGCAGCAGTAGCTGCTGATATGGTGCCATGGGCTCTAGGTTCAGATACAGGAGGCTCAATTCGTCAACCAGCTTCTTTTTGCGGGGTGGTAGGATTAAAACCAACTTATGGTTTGGTATCAAGGTATGGGTTAGTAGCATTTGCATCCTCTTTAGATCAAATTGGACCTATTACAAAAGATGTGACTGACTGTGCAATACTTTTAAATGCTATTGCAGGATATGATGAGATGGATTCCACTTCAGCCAAAAGAGAAAAGATAGATTATACTAAAGCAATAGACAAAAATATAAACGGAATGAAAATTGGAATTCCAAAAGAATACCTAGGTGATGGAATTAATGAAGAAGTAAAGCAAGCTATTTTGAATGTAGCTAAAAAGTATGAAAAAATGGGAGCTAAAGTAGAAGAATGTGAATTAAGTATAGCTGAATACTCACTAGCAACATATTACATTATCGCCTGCGCAGAAGCAAGCTCTAATTTAGGCAGATTTGATGGTATTCGTTATGGATATAGAAGCGAAAATTTTACAAACCTAAAAGAGCTCTATAAAAATTCGAGAAGCGAAGGTTTTGGAGAAGAAGTAAAGAGGAGAATTATTCTAGGAACTTATGTACTAAGTTCTGGATATTATGATGCATATTATAAAAAGGCACAAAAGGTAAGAACACTAGTAAAAAAACAATTTGAAAAATTATTTGAAAAATACGATATATTGCTTACGCCAACAGCACCAACAACAGCTTTTGGCATAGGAGAAAAATCAAACAATCCACTAGAAATGTATTTAGCAGATTTATGCACAGTATCTATAAATATTGCAGGACTACCAGCTATGTCTATACCATGTGGAATAGATTCTAATGAACTACCAATAGGTGCACAACTTATAGGAAAAGGATTTAATGAAGAAACTATTTTAAAGGCTGGCTATGCTTTAGAACAAGAATTGAAATTTAGACAAAATTACAAACCACAGTTTAAAAAATAAAGGGAGGAATATTAATGTCAGATTATGAAGTTGTTATTGGATTGGAAGTTCACGCAGAACTTTCTACTAAAACAAAAATATTTTGCTCTTGCCCAACTGAATTTGGAGGAGAACCAAATACCCATTGTTGCCCTGTTTGCATGGCTTTGCCTGGAGCTCTACCAGTTTTGAACGAAAAAGTTGTAGAATATGCTATTAAAGCTGGTCTTGCTATGAACTGCAAAATTGCAAGAAAAAGTAAGAATGATAGGAAAAACTATTTTTATCCGGACTTGCCAAAATCATACCAAATATCTCAGTTTGATATGCCACTCTGTAATAAAGGAGAAGTAAAAATAGAGACAGAAAATGGAACTAAAACTGTAGGAATTACAAGAATTCATATAGAAGAAGATGCAGGTAAATTAAACCATGACGAATTTGGTGGAGGAAGTCTAGTAGATTTAAATAGAGCAGGAGTTCCATTAATCGAAATTGTATCTGAACCAGATATGCGATCAGCAGAAGAAGCAGAAATCTATTTAAGAAAAATCAAATCCATATTAGAATATATTGAGGTATCAGATTGCAAAATGCAAGAAGGTTCTTTAAGAGCAGATGTGAATGTTTCTATTAGAAAAAAAGGAGAAACAAAATACGGAACAAGAACGGAAATGAAAAATATGAATTCTTTTCGTTCTATTGTAAGAGCAATTGAATATGAAGCAAAAAGACAAATAAACATATTAGAAAGAGGCGAAAAAGTAGAACAGGAGACATTACGTTGGGATGATGTGTCTGGAAAAACTTTCTCTATGAGAGACAAAGAAGATGCTCAAGATTATAGATATTTCCCTGAACCTGACTTAGCATTGATAGAATTATCAGATGAATATATAGAAACGGTTAGAAAAACTTTGCCAGAAATGCCTGAAAGTAGAAAAGCAAGATATATAAAAGACTTTGGACTTCCAGAATATGATGCCAATATTCTTACATCTTCTAAATATCTTTCTGATTTTTTTGAAGAAGCAGAAAAAATTTGCAAAAATGCAAAAGCTGCTAGCAACTGGCTCATGTCAGACATTATGGGAATATTGAATGAAAAAGAGATGGAAGAAAGTGAAATTCCGTTTAAAGCGGAACAATTAGGAGAGCTTATAAAATTAATTGATAAAGGAACGATAAGTACAGCAATTGCTAAGAAAGTTTTAATAGAAATGTTTGAAAAACCACAATCGCCAAATGAAATTATTCAGCAAAAAGGTTGGATACAAATATCAGATGAAGGAGCAATTAAGGAAGTGGTAAAAAAAGTACTAGAAGCAAATCCTCAATCTATAATAGACTACAAGGCAGGAAAAGATAGAGCATTAGGATTTTTGGTAGGTCAAGCAATGAAAGAAACAAAAGGTAAAGCAAACCCACAAATGCTCAATAAAATGTTTTTGGAAGAACTTGTATAAAAATATTATAGTATTGAAAATAAAAGGCAGGAAATATGTATGAAAAGAGCAAATAAGAATAACTTATGGGCATATATAACTATTTTAATTGTAGCTATTATTATGTGTGTACCACTTATGCAAAAAGGAATTCAAGCAAGTCATGATGGAGATTTTCATATATCAAGAGCTATTGGAACAATAGAACAACTGGAAAAAGGAGAGAGCCCATTTGTTGTGGCACGTTTCTCTAATGAACTAGGGTTTGGATGGAATTTATTTTATCCACCAATTAACACAGCAATAAATGTTATTTTTGCTGTACTTACAGGAAATGCCATTTTTGCTATGAAATTATTTATATTTTTTACATTCTTTTTATCTGGCATTACCATGTATCAATTTGTACTAGAAATATCAAAAAATAAAGTAGCAGCTATTTTTTCAAGTTTGCTTTATATGATAGCTCCTTACCGCTTGCTAAACGTATATACGAGGTTAGCGGTGGGAGAAATGGTAAGTTTTATATTTATTCCAATGATTTTTCGAGGAGTTTATCTTATTTTTAAAGAAAAAACAGAAAAATCTTATTTGTTTGTTTTAGGAGCAATTGGACTTATTCTATCTCATAATATTAGTACAATGCTTGTTTGTATAATAGGTGTTGTTTATATAGTTATAAATATTAAAAAACTAAAAAATCCTAAAATCATTAAAACATTTTGTGCTTCAGCAGTTATTATTATTCTTAGTGTTATATTTTTTGAAGTTCCACTACTAGAACAAAAATTTTCAACAGAGTATGAAGTCTTTCGTTATGGAAAAATGTATAGTAGAGAATTGGTAAGAGATAGAGGAATAAATCCATTACAATTACTTATGAAAAATGTTCCTTTTTTAGATGGAACAATGTATTTTTGCATAGGATTACCATTACTTATAGGAGCTTTTTTAACACCAATTGCTATAAAAAGATTAGATAAAGAAAAAAAGAAAGATTATAAATTTTTCCTTGTTGTAGGAATTGTGTCATGTTTTATGGCTACCTTTATATTCCCATGGTATTATATGCCAGAAATTTTCTTGATGATTCAATTTCCATGGCGTATGTTAGAGATAGTTGTATTTTGTTTTTCTATTATTAGTGGCATAAATTTTGCTATAATGATTCCTGTGTGGCTAGAAAAACGAAAAAAAGCTAATCTAAAACTAGTAGAAACTGTAGTTTTAATACTTTTTTGCTTGTATAGTATAAGCTTCTTCAAAACAATAGAATGGAAAAATATAGATGATAATCACTATCAGGAAAAAGAAATTATTGACACAACAAATTATGTAAGTAGATATTCTTCATTTTTAGAGTATTGGCCTCAAAAAGCAATTGATTCTATCAATTATATTACTAATAGAGACAATAAAATTTTAGTTCTAAATGGTGAAGCTTTAATAGAAAGCGAAGAAAAAGATGGTGGAATTTTAACATTTTATATTAAAGCAGAAAATGCAAATTTAGAATTGCCATATTTATTTTACAAAGGTTACCAAGCACAGTATAAAGACGGAAATGGAAATATAAAAAAATTAGAATTAATAGAATCTGATAAAGGACTTGTACAACTTGTTGTAACAGAGCCAATCGAAGGAGAAGTTACAGTAGAATACCATGCTACTACCTTACATAAAATTTGCATTTGGATTTCTGGAGTAACTATAGTTGGATATAGTACATATTTAATTATTTTATGGATAAAAAAGAAAAATAATAAAAAGCAAGAAATAAAATTTCTGCCATAAATAGAGAAAATATTATACAATAAAAGAGTATATAGGCAAACAAAAGCAATTTTTATAGAATGCTTTTGTTTGCAATATTTAAAGGAGCTAAGATGAATAAGCAGAAACTAAAAAAAATAATAGAAATAATTTTATTTGTATTTATAGTTATACAACCAATTTTTGATTTAAAAATATTTTATAATTCTATATCTACTCTTATCAGAACAATAGTAATTGGAATTTTATTTATAATTTACTTTTTTCTGGATAAAAATAAGAAGAAATGGTGGTTTGTACCATATGTTATAGCTATTATTATTTACTTTGTATTTCATCACATGAATGCTCTTAATTTTAAATCTCTTGTTCCAGGAAATTTTGAATATTCTATTTTAGAAGAAGCGTTATATTTTATAAAAATGATGATACCATTTTGTCTTATTTATATACTTTACCATTCTGATATTTCATATACAAAAGTAATAAAAATAATTGTTTTTACTATGTCTTGTGTAATTATAATAAGTAATCTATTTTTGTTTTCTTATGGTAGCTACAGTGATGTAACAATTAAAGGAAATATTTTTTCATGGTTTACAGAAAGTGAATATACTTTTTTTGATTTAGCATCAAAAGGGCTATTCGAATATGCAAATCAAATTAGTGCAGTTTTATTAATGTTTTTGGCAGTTTTGCTTTATGAAGTATTAGAAAACCGAAAATTAAAAGAAATAGGATTATTATGTTGTAATATACTTGCTCTTCTTATGCTAGGAACTAAAGTAGCTGTATTAGGAATTTTCATTGTATTTTGTTATACTGTATTTTTGTGGTTAATTAAGCAAGTTAAAAATAGAACATTTCAGAAAAAAAGTTTGAAAGCTCCGGCAATTATTTTGGTTTGTTATTTGTTACTATTACCAGCAAATCCAGCTTTTAACCGAATGGAAGTGCAAAATAATGCAATTGAAACAGCAGCTCCTATTGTAATAGAAGACGAAAAAGAAATTAATGAACAGGAACAAGAACAATACAAAGAAAATATAGCAGAAAAAGAAAATACAGAGCAAAAACAATCAGAAGAATTGTATCCTAAAGATACAGGAATTCATGAAATTTTTATTCGAGATGCATATCCATATCAATATGATAAAGAATTTTGGAATGGCATTTTTAAATTAGATGCAAATTTAAGAATTGACTTTAGATACTTGGAAAAAGCTATGATAAAAAGAGTAGTAGAAATAAATAATAATCCAGGAGATAAATATTTTGGAATTACAAATACAAGATTACAAAATATTTTTAATATAGAACAAGACTTTATCGTACAATATTATGCAATAGGAATTATTGGGACTATTTTAGTATTATCCCCTTATGGAGTAATCTTAGGATATAGTGTATACAAAATGATTAAAAAAAGAAAGATAGAAATTCCTTATTTAGAAATAATGCTATTTTTGTCTATTAGTATGATGTTTTGTATTTCTTATTTTTCAGGAAATCTCCTTAATAGTTTAAGTTTTACAATATATTTTGCTATTTTATTTGCATTCCTACTAAAACAAAAAGTATAAATAATGTTGATAAATACAAATCTTTAGTATATAATGATACAATAAAAAGAATGGAGGGGAAAAATGTTTTTAAAAAATCTTTACATAAACTTTAAAAAATATTCTTTTTTATTGCAACAATTAGTTTCTAGGGACTTTAAGGTAAAATATAAAAGATCAGTTTTAGGAATTATTTGGAGTCTATTGTATCCGATATTAAACATGGCAGTTATGGCGTTAGTATTTTCTAATATTTTTAAATTCAGTACACCGGGAGTAAATTATTTAGTTTATGTTTTAAGCGGATTAATTATGTTTAATTATTTTAGTGAAGCATCTAATCTCGCTATGGGATCAGTTGTAGCAAATTTTCCATTAATTAATAAAATATATATTCCTAAATATATATTCCCACTTTCAAAATGTTTATTTGTAGGAATTAACTTTTTACTTACATTAATTCCACTTTATGTTGTTATATTTGCAACAGGCACAGGAGTAAATATCTACCATCTAGTACTTCCATATGCATATATTTGCTTATTCGTATTTACTTTAGGTATGGGACTTATACTATCTACTGTATCTGTTTTTTTAAGAGATATATTTTATATTTATGGAATTGTATTAACTCTTTGGACTTATTTGACTCCAATTATGTATGATATATCTATTATATCTTCTAAATTACAAATAATTTTAAAGTGCAATCCGATGTATCATTATATTAACTTTATTAGAAGAATTATTTTATACCATGAAATGCCATCTGGCTTCACTTTTGCTATTTGTGGACTTTCAGCATTAATTGTTTTAGCAATAGGATTATTTGTTTTTAAAAAGAAACAAGATAAATTTATCTATTATGTATAAGGAGGCAATGGAATGATAAAAGTAACAGATGTGTCAATGAAATTTAATTTAGGCATAGAAAAAAACTTTTCTGTGAAACAAGCTTTTATCGATATACTTTCTAGGAAAAAGAAAGAAAAATCCTATTTTTGGGCTCTTGATGAAATTAATTTTGAGGTAGAAAAAGGAGAAGTTATAGGTTTTATTGGAAATAATGGTGCAGGAAAATCTACTTTATTAAAAATTGTAGCAGGAGTTATGAAACCAACTACGGGGAAAGTAGAAATTCAGGGAAATATTTGTCCGATGATTGAGTTAGGAGCAGGATTTGATTATGAACTTACCGCAAGAGAAAATATATATCTAAACGGAGCTGTTCTAGGATATTCGCGAGAATTTATTGATGGAAAGTTTGATGAAATTGTTGACTTTTCGGAGCTACGTGATTTCTTAGAAGTACCTGTAAGAAATTTTTCCTCTGGTATGATAGCAAGGCTAGCTTTTTCTATAGCAACAATTGTAGATCCAGAAATTTTAATTGTAGATGAAATTTTATCTGTAGGAGATATTGCATTCCAACAGAAAAGTGAAAACAAAATGAAATCAATGATTACAGGTGGAACAACTGTACTTTTCGTTTCACACTCTATTGAACAGATTAAAAACTTGTGTAACCGTGTTATTTGGTTAGAACATGGAAAAATAAAAAAGGTAGGACCAGCTGTAGAAATTTGTGAAGAATATTATAAGAGTCAATTAGGATAGAAGGGGAGAATTAAATGAAAACATTAAGCATAGCAATTCCGGTATATAATACGGAAAAATATATTCGAAGATGTGTAGATTCACTAATTCTAAAAGATATTTTAGAAGATATAGAAATTATTTTAGTAAATGATGGAAGCAAAGATAAATCTATAGAGATATTAAATGAATACAAAGAAAAATATCCACAAAGTGTTATTGTAATTGACAAACCAAACGGAGGACATGGTTCCACAATTAATGCAGCTTTAGGAATTGCTTCTGGAAAATATTTCCGAGTGCTAGACAGTGACGACTGGTTTGACTCTAAAAATTTTATTACATTTATAAAAAAATTAAAAAACGAAAATGCAGATGTAGTGATAACAAATTATAAAAAAGAGTATGTTTACAACGGATATTCGGAAGAAATGAATTGGGAAAAATTAAAAACAGATGTGGAATATGAATTTGATAAGTTTGACCTAAAATTGTTAGGCAAAGAATATTTCGTAATGGCAAATTCAACTTATAAAACAGAAATATTAAGAAGATCAAAATTAAAATTATTAGAAAAAACATTTTATGTAGATATGCAATATAATATCATTCCAATTCAATGTGTTAAAACATTTACATTTTATAAACTAGATATTTATAGATATTTTATTGGAAGACCAGAACAAAGTATGAATTTACAAAATTTTGTAAAGAATAGACATAACCATGAAAAAGTAATTAAATACTTATTAGAATATTATACACAAAATGTTTCAGCATTTTCTACAAATAAAAAAGAATACATTAAACAGATACTTTTTTACATGCTTACAACTCATTACTATATTTATTGTGTGTATGCAAAAAAAGATAAAAAATTAGTTTATTCTGAAATAAAAGAATTTGATGATTACTTTAAAAAATTAAATCCGGAATTATACAACAAAATGGATAAAATAGGTCAAATAAAATGTAACAGAAAAACGAAGTTTATGTTTGTAAAAATAAGTCCACAATTATTTAGTAAATTTGTAAGTTTGTGTGGAAGACTTATACAGAGAAAGGAGAATAACCTTGAAAAATAGAATTTTAGTTATTAGTTGGTTTTATCCACCGGTTAATTCATCAGAAGGATTAGTTACTTATAAATTGCTAAAGGCTTCCAAATATGAATATGATGTATTTACACAAAGAAATAATGCATTATGGTCTTATGGCAACAAAGATAATTTGTCAGAATGCAAAAATGTAAAATCCATTTTTGCAAAAGCAAAAAATTTAGAAAGTTGGACAAAAGAAGCAATCGAATATTACAAAAAAAATCAAGAAAAATATGATATTATTATGACTCGTTCTATGCCACCAGAATCTCATAAAATAGGTTTAGAAATAAAAAAAATAAATCCAAATATAAAATGGATAGCATCTTTTGGGGATCCAATCGCAGAAAATCCATATACAAAGTTTACGATTACCTATTCATCTCCATATAGTATTAAAAATTGTGCTAAATTTAGAGGAATAATATCACCTAAAAGAATTATAAGAAATACTGTTTTTAAAATTCGTTACCAAAGGCTACATAGGAAATTTAAACATCAAGATGTAAAATTTCAAGAAAATATTATAAATAATGCGAATTATATAATATTTAATAGTACATATCAAAAAGATTATATGTTAAGGAATTTCAAAGAAGAAGTGCATAGTAAAGCAATTATTTTAAACCATAGCTTCGATAAAACACTATATAATGGTACAAGCAAAGAAAAACAAAAAATAGAAATGGCTTATATTGGTCATTTAGATAATATTAGAAGTCCTTATATATTATTAAGTGCAATTCAAGAATTAAATGAAGAAAATCCAGACTTGGCAGATAAAGTGCAATTCTCATTTTATGGCAAGATGGCAGATTCAGACAAACTTTATATTATCAATAATGAGTTAACAGATATTGTGAAAGTAAAAAAACCAGTTTCTTATATGGATAGCCTAAAAATTATGAAGGAAAGTGACTGGTTATTACAAATTGATGCAAATCTTTCGGGAATATTAGATAAAAACATTTTCTTTGCTGCAAAATTGGCAGATTACATAGGTGCAGGAAGCAAAATTTTCGGAATAACAATGTTGGAAGGAATAAGTGCCGATATTTTAAGAAAATTAAATGCAGTTATGACATCATTTAGCAAAGAAGAAATAAAGAACTATTTATGGCTTATTATTTATAATGATTATCAAGTAAAATTAAATGAAGAATTCGCTAAAGAATTTGATTCTGTAGAGGTAGCAAAAAAGTTTGATGAAATGGTATCAAAATTATAAAATATATTTATGAGAAAGGAAAAAAGTATGGGTGAAAAAAAAGTAAAATATTTAATTATAGGAGCAGGAATTTCAGGATTGACATTTGCAAATTATATAAAAGATGATTATCTAATACTGGAAAAAGAAGCGGAAGCTGGAGGATATTGTAGAACTATAAAAAAAGGAGATTTCATTTGGGATTATGCTGGACACTTTTTCCATTTTAAAACAGATGAATTTAAAAATATATTTTTAGATAATGTAGATAAAAACGATGTTATTTATCAGGAAAAGTGTACAAAAATATTATACAAAAATGCTCTTATTGATTATCCATTCCAAACCAATATTCATGAACTAGAAAAACAGGAATTTATAGATTGCTTATACGATTTATTCAATAAAGAAGAAAAAGAAAATTATGATAATTTCTTAGATATGTTATACGGAAAATTTGGCAAATCAATTGTAGAAAAATTTTTAAAACCGTATAATGAAAAATTATATGCATGTGATTTGCGCACATTAGATAAAGATGCAATGGGAAGATTTTTTCCATACGCAAATATAAAGCAAATTATAAACAATATGAAAAAAAATGAAGACATATCATATAATAATACTTTTTTATACCCTAAAAATGGTGCAGGATCATTTATTAATATTTTGTATGATAAACTAGATAAAAAGAAAATTCTTTTAAAAACTACAATTCAATCAATTGATATAAAAAATAAAGCAGTAAAAACACAAAATGGAGATGAATATACATTTGAATATTTAATTAATACTGCGCCACTAAATCATTTTCTAAACCTATTTAATGAAGAAAAATTTACTAATTTGGAACAAGAACTTTCTTATAATAAAGTATTAGTATTTAATTTAGGATTCAATAAAAAATCAAAATTAGTAAAAGAACATTGGATTTACATTCCAGACAAAGATTGTAATTATTACCGTATAGGATTTTACGATAATATATTAAATTCAGATAAATTAAGTATGTATATAGAAATTGGATATGACAAAAAAGCAAACATAAATGTAGAAGAACAGTTAAAATTAACATTGGAAAATTTGCAAAAACAAAATATTATTGATAAAGAAATGATTTTAGAAGAACATGTGGCCATTATTATGGATCCTGCATATGTGCATATTAATGGGGAAACAGACAAAAAAGTAACAAAGTTAAAAACGGAACTAAATGAACATGGAATTTACACTATAGGAAGATATGGTGCATGGACATACTGCTCTATGGAAGATTGCATGATAGAAGCCAAAAAGCTCTCCGAGAAATTAAGTGAATAAGGAAAATAAATATGAAAGATAAAATAAATAAAATCATTTCTATTATTAAAAAAGATGGAATTTTAAGAGCTCTAAAAAAAATACAAAAATATATTTATGCTAATTACATTTCAAAAATTAACATTTTTAGTTATTTATATATAAAGATAAATTATAAGAAATTAATATCTGAATTAGATGAAATTTTAAATGCAAAATACGATAGAATTATTATATGGAGAAGTTCCTTTGGATGGAATGTACCTCTTTTCCAAAGACCTCAACACATATCAAAAAATTTTGCAAAAAATGATTGCTTAGTGTTTTATGAAGTTACTACAGTGACAGACAAGGTAAAAACTTGGAAAAAAATAGAAGACAATCTATATTTAGTTAACTTTAATAACCAAGAAATAAAAAAAATGTTATTTGGCAAATTAGCACAAATTCATAAGCCAAAATATATACAATTTTATTCTACAGATTCTACAATTAGTTTGCAAAACCTCAAAAATTTTATTGAAAATGGTTATAAAATTATTTACGAATATATTGATGATTTAAGTCCTTTACTTGTAGGAACAAAAGAATTGCCAATTAATATAAAAGAAAAATATGAGTACATGTTAAAGGATACAGAAAATGTTTTTGCTGTAGTTACAGCAGATGAAATAGAAAAAGATGTTGTTTCTAAAAGAGGAAAAGAAAAATTAGTATTTTCATGTAATGGTGTAGATTACAACCATTTTCAAAATAAAAATGAAAAATTTGCACTAGATAGTGAATTTCAAAGTATATTAGAGCAAAAAAAGCCAATTATTGGATATTATGGAGCATTAGCAAGCTGGTTTGATTATGAAATGGTAAAATATTTAGCAAAAGTAAGACCTGAATATGAGATTGTACTTTTAGGAATTAAATATGATGATTCATTTGACAATGCGGAAATAAATAAATATAAAAATATTCATTTTTTAGGTCCGAAAGATTATGATATTTTGCCAAATTATGCAAATCATTTTCAAGTATGCACAATACCATTTTTAATTAATAATATTACGCAATCAACATCTCCACTTAAATTATTTGAATATATGGCCTTGGGAAAACCAATTGTTACGACAGCGATGAAAGAGTGCAAAAAATATAAATCTGTTATGATTGCAAATTCTAAAGAGGAATTCGTAGAACTAATTGATAAAGCAATGAAACTAGATAAGCAAAAAAATACAGAATACTATGAAACTTTAAAGCAAGAAGCAATGGAGAATACATGGGAAGCAAAAGCGAAACTAATTATAGAGCTTCTTCAGAAATATGAGTAAAATCTTATTTTAATATAAAAAGGAAAAAATATGAACAAAGAAGAAATATTTGGATTTAAAGTATGCTCTACTACTTATGAAGAAATAACAAAAAATATTTTTAAAGACTTTGAAGCTAAAGAACAATTGTTTATAGTTAATATAAATCCAGAAATTGTAATGAAAAATTATAAAAATCCAGAAATGAAGCAAATTTTTAATAAGCAAAAATATCAAATTCCAGATGGAATTGGAATTTTATTAGCCGCTAAATTGAAAAGAAAATACATAAAAGAAAGAATTACAGGAATTGATTTGATGAATTGTATATGCAAGCAATCTGGAGAATATAATGCTAAAATTTTTATCTATGGAGCAAAACCAGGAATAGCTGAAAGAGCAAAAAAAGAATTAGAAAACATTTATCCTAAAATTCAAATTGTAGGGACAAGTAATGGCTATGTAGAAGAAGTAAGAGCATATGAAGAAATAAAAAAAAGCAAAGCAGATATTGTTTTTGTGGCTACAGGAAGCCCAAAACAAGAAAATTTTATTATAAAATATAAAGAAAAATTACCAGAAGCCAAAATCTTTATGGGTGTAGGAGGCAGTTTGGATGTAATTAGCAAAAATATAAAAAGAGCTCCTAAGTGGATAATACAGCTTAATTTAGAATGGCTATATAGACTATTGCAAGAACCAAAAAGATTCTTTAGACAATTAAAATTAATTAAATTTTTGTGGATAGCATTATGGAATAAGGAGGAAAAAAATGAAAAAAATTAGAGTAATGACTGTTTTTGGAACAAGACCGGAAGCAATTAAAATGGCACCACTAGTAAAAGAACTAAAAAAAAGAGAGGAGGTAGAATGTATTGTATGTGTTACTGCACAACATAGGCAAATGCTAGACCAAGTGTTAAATGCATTTCAAATTAAGCCAGATTATGATTTAAATATTATGCAACAAGGACAAACATTAAGTGATATAACTAGCAGAGCATTAAAGGGATTGGAAGATGTAATTAAACAAAACAAGCCGGATATTGTACTTGTACATGGAGATACTACAACAACTTTTGCAGGAGCACTAGCAGCTTATTACAATCAAGTAGACATAGGACATGTGGAAGCTGGACTAAGAACTTGGAATAAATATTCTCCATATCCAGAAGAAATGAATAGACAAATGGTAGGTGTTTTGGCAGACATGCATTTTGCTCCAACAGAAAACAGTAAAAAAACTTTATTACAAGAAGGAAAGAAAGAAGAAAATATATATGTTACTGGAAATACAGCAATTGATGCTCTATCTACAACAGTAAATCCAAGTTATACACATAAAGAATTAGAATGGGTAGGAAATAGTCGACTTATTTTGGTTACAGCACATAGAAGAGAAAATTTAGGCGAACCAATGAGAGGCATGTTCAAAGCAATTAAAAGAATTTTAGATGAATTTGAAGATGTAAAGGTTATTTATCCTGTACACTTAAATCCAAAAGTAAGAGAAGTAGCAAACGAAGTATTGGGAAACAATAAAAAAGTAAAGCTGATAGATCCATTAGAAGTGCTAGATTTTCATAACTTTTTAAACAAAGCATATTTGATATTAACAGATAGTGGAGGAATTCAAGAAGAAGCACCGTCACTTGGAAAACCAGTTTTGGTACTCAGAGACACAACAGAAAGACCAGAAGGAATTGCTGCAGGCACTTTGAAATTAGCAGGAACAGAAGAAGAAAATATTTATAAACTTACCAAAGAATTATTGGAAAATGAAGACGAATATGAAAAAATGAGCAAAGCATCTAACCCTTATGGGGATGGGCTTGCAAGTAAAAGAATAGCAGATGCTATTATAGAAAAATATGGTAAGAGGTAAAAAAATGGAAAAACTAAAAAGCCTAATTCAGATAAATAGAAAAAAAGAGATAAATCTGCTATTTGCTATATTATGCATATACACTATATTTATTATTACTAATGATTACATCTGCTTCTGCTTTCAGGCCAATAGTAGCTTACTTACTTATGCAATTTCTGCTTTTTTAGTTGGTACTCTGACTTTTTTTATAACAAGAAAAGTAAAAATAAAACCAGAACAATTTAACAAATACGACTTGCTATTTTTTGCAATGATATTAGGCATTTATGCAATTAAATTTGCAATACCTGATAAGGCATTTGACACTTTAAATTATCATTTATATGTACAGGAAAATGCATTCAGTGATAATGTAATGTACAATTTTTTTCCTGCTAGATGGATTAATACATTTAGTTTTCCTTTAGGTGACAGAATGCACTACTTTTTCAGATTCTTTTTAGGATATAGGCTAGGAAACATATTTAATGTTTTCATCTTAGTAGTAGTGTATTATCAAGTAAAGAGAATATTAAATATGTTTATAGATACAAAAAGAGATATGCTAATACCAGTTTTAGCGCTACTTGCTATAACAACAGAATTTATTTTGCAAAACTATATTACCTATTATATAGATTTAATTGCAATTCCGTTCATATTAGAAATTTTATATATTATATTAAACAAAGAATATGACTTTTTCCACAATTTGTTAACTCTATTATGTGCAGGAATTATTGTAGCGCTAAAAGTTTCTAATGCATTATTACTAATACCAATGGCAATTATATATTTAATAGGAGCTCGTAAAACAATTCGATTAAGCACTGTTTTAGTCGGAATCATTATAGCATTATTCCCGATAATAGTATATTTGTTAAATAATTATATACAAACTCGGAAATCCTGTATTTCCTTTCTATAATTCAATTTTTCAATCACCATATTTAGAAAACTCCAATTGGATAGAAAGCTTTTATGGACCTAAAACTGTTATAGAGAAAATTTTTTGGCCAATTTATACAATTTTTGAGCCAAGAAGAGCACATGATGTTGAAATGTATTATGGACGAATAGCTTTTGGATACATAGCTTCTATTTTACTATTTATTAATTCAGCTATAGACAAGGACAAGAAAAAGCTTTTATTATCTGGATTGACTATCATTTTTTTCCTTGTATGGAGTAACTTTATGATGGGGTATATTCGTTATGCATTAATATTAGAAGTGCTATCTGGAATAGTTATGGGAGTATTAATATATCAATTTTTTTACAAAAATACTTTTGTAAGAAATGTACTTGCTATTATGATGTGTGGGCTATTGATTTTCCAAGTTGGAAAATCTGTATATAGCATTGTATTTACTCCAACTGAATTATCTTGGCGTACTACAGTATTTCAAGATGTAGAAAAATATAAAGAAAATATTAAAAGCATGTTTGAAAGATATGATTATGCAGAATATTTAAATGGAGTAGATTGCCTTGCTATTTCTGATTATAACTCCGGTTATGCAGTATTACTTTCAAATGATATTCCAATTATTTCTTTATTAGAAGGATATGCAAATGAGTATGGGAAAAAGCAGTTTGAAAACAGAATAGAAGAATATAAAGATAAGAGAATATTTGTTATTTCTACCTCTGAGACTATAGAGAGAACAATTCAATATTTAAATACAACAGAATTTAAAGTAACAGGAGAAATACGTAGCTTTTATACAGACTTTTTAGAAGCAAGAACACAATTAATTTTGCTAGAAGTAACCAAAACAGACACAACAGAAAATAATACAATTCAGATAAATAAAGTTGAAAACGAGAAATTAACATTTGAAAACTTAGAAAATTCAAAAAAAATTTCATTCTATTATGGAAATTATCCAACATTTTGTAATTCAGGAAATGATGGATATGATGTGTATGTAGACTTTTTAGACTCAGAGAACAATGTAATTGAAACTGTTTTAGTTGACAAAATAACTGGAAGTGATGGAATGAAAAAAACAGAAATGGAACTAAATAATAGCGCAATTTCCAGTATACAAATTTACTTTAAAAATGAAGAAAACCAAACAGACTATAATGACTGGCTTACAATATTAAATTTTAATAAAGTATAAAAAGGAGTGAAAAAAATGGATAAAATAGCAGTATTAATTCCATGTTACAACGAAGCTAAAACTGTAAAAAAAGTGGTAGAAGATTTTAAAAGAGAATTGCCAGAGGCAACAGTATATGTATATGATAATAACTCAACTGATGGAACAGACGAAATAGCAAGGCAAGCAGGAGCGGTTGTAAGGTATGAGAAAAAACAAGGAAAAGGAAATGTTATTAAAAGAATGTTTAGAGAAATTGATGCAGAATGCTACATTATGGCAGATGGAGATGACACATATCCTCCTAAAAATGCAAGAGAAATGACGAATTTAGTGCTAAATGATAAAGTCGATATGGTTATAGGGGATAGACTTTCTTCCACATATTTTACAGAGAACAAAAGACGATTTCATAATTTTGGAAATGTTTTAGTAAGAAGCTTAATAAATTCAATATATAAAAGCGATATACAAGATGTTATGACTGGATACAGAGCATTTAGCTATTGCTTTGTGAAAACATTTCCTATATTGTCTAAAGGATTTGAAATAGAAACAGAAATGACAATACATACTTTGGACAAAAACTTATTTACAAAAAATGTAGTTGTTGAATATCAGGACAGGCAAGAAGGTAGCGAATCAAAACTAAACACTTATTCAGATGGACTAAAAGTAATCAAAACAATTTTTACATTATATAAAAACTATAAGCCATTATCGTTTTTCTTATGGCTAGCATTGATTCTAGTTGTTATAGGAACTGCTTTTTTAACACCAGTATTAATAGACTACTTTAAAACAGGACTAGTTCCAAAATTCCCATCATTTATTGCAGCAGTCTTCTTTTATATTTGTGCTATTCAATCTTTCTTTGGAGGGCTCATGTTAGACACAATTAGCAGAAAATCAAGACAAGACTTTGAAATAAAATATACAGAATATTTGGATAAATTAAAAGAAAAGAGAAATTAGAAAATTAAAGGAGTTTTATTATGAAAAAAATATCAGTTGTAGTTCCAATGTACTATGAAGAAGAGGTAGCAGAAGAATGTTATAAAAGGGTAACAAAAGTATTAAAATCCATTAATAATTACACTTATGAAATCATTTTTGTAAACGATGGAAGCAAAGATAAAACTCTTACTATTTTAGAAGGAATAGCAGAAAATGATAAAAATGTAAAGGTAATTTCATTTTCTAGAAATTTTGGGCATCAATGTGCAGTAACAGCAGGAATAAAATTTGTAACAGGTGATGCAATTATAATTATTGATGCAGATTTACAAGATCCACCAGAGTTAATTCCGGACATGCTAAAGCTTTGGGAAGAAGGAAATGAAGTAATTTATGCAAAAAGGAAAACAAGAGAAGGGGAATCAAGATTTAAATTATTCACAGCCAAAATGTTTTACAAGGCATTAAATGCATTATCAGATGTAGAAATACCTAAAGACACTGGAGATTTTCGACTAGTTGATAGAAAAGTCGTTGATACAATCAATAATATGCCTGAACACAATAAATTTTTAAGAGGACTATTTAGTTGGGTTGGGTATAAGCAAATTCCATTTGAATATGAAAGAAAAGAACGTTTTGCAGGAAAAACGAAATATCCTTTAAAAAAGATGATCAAATTAGCTTCCGATGGAATTATTAGCTTTTCTAGCAAACCACTTAAAATAGTAGGAGGAATTGGAATATTAACAATTCTTATATCTATTATTCTACTACTATATTCTATTGTTTCATATATATTTAAGCTAAATAATTTAACTCCTGGCTGGACCTCAATTATGGTGGCAATTACTTTTTTTAGTGGAGTTCAATTACTATCTATTTGGATCATGGCAGAATATATTGCTAGAATTTATGATGAAAGTAAACAAAGACCACAATACATTATTGATAAGAAAATTAATATAGATTAGAGAGGAATAAAATTAAATATGAAAGAAAATATAAAAGAGCTCTATAAAAAATATAAAGAAATTATTAATTATCTTATTTTTGGAGTACTTGCAACTGTCGTAAGCTTGGTAACAAAATACATACTACTATTTACAATATTAGATGCAAGTAATGCAACACAATTGCAAATTTCAGTTATAATATCTTGGATAGCAGCTGTAACTTTTGCATATTTTACAAATAGAACTTTCGTATTTGAAAGCAAGAACGAGCAACGATTAAAAGAATTTGTAAGTTTTATCTGTGGAAGAATTATTACATTATTATTAGAAATGTTCGTTATGTGGTTCTTTGTTACTTTTCTAAAATTAGATTCGGACTTTTATGTTGTTATCTTTACCTTAGTAGCACAAGCTTTAGTAATTATTGGAAATTATGTTATTAGTAAATTATTTATATTTAAAAAAAATAAAAATAATTGAAAAAGTTAAGAAGATATGGTATAACAATTATGGAGGAGAACTTGAAACCAAATATAAAAAATTTTTCTTATGAAGAATTAAAACAAGAATTAATTAACTTAAACGAAAAGCCATTTCGTGCAGAGCAAATATTTAAGTGGCTTTACATGGAAAATGTAAAAAGCTTCGACGAAATGACGAATTTATCATTGCAACTGAGAAAAAAGCTAGAAGAAAATTATTCTATAGGAATACATAATATTTTAAAAAAACAAGAATCTATAGATGGAACAAAAAAATATTTATTAGAATTATGGGACAAAAATGCCATAGAAACTGTGGTTATGGAATATAAATATGGAAAGACCATATGCGTTTCTTCTCAAGTTGGATGTAGAATGGGATGCAAATTTTGTGCATCTACTGGAATTAATTTTGTTAGAAACCTAGATGCAGGAGAAATTATAGAGCAAATACTAACAGTTCAAAGAGATATTAAGAAAAGGATATCTAATGTAGTTTTTATGGGAATAGGGGAACCTTTTGACAATTATGAAAATGTAATAAAGGCGATTCATTTAATAAATCATCCCAAAGGGCTAAACATTGGAGCAAGACATATAAGTATTTCTACAAGTGGAATAGTTCCTAAAATTTATAATTTAGCTGATGCAAATATTCAATGTACTTTATCCATTTCACTTCATAGTAGCAATAATGAAAAAAGAAGTAAACTAATGCCAGTAAACAAAGCTTATCCAATTGAAGAATTGATGAAGGCATGTAAATACTATACACAAAAAACTAACAGAAGAATTTCTTTTGAATATGCATTAGCAAAAAATAATAATGACAATCTAGAAGATGCAAAAGAACTAGTAAAATTGCTAAAAGGAATGCTTTGCCACGTGAATTTAATTCCGATTAACGAAATAGAAAATGGGAAATTTAAAAAAAGTACAAACGAAAATATTATAAAATTTAGAGACTATTTAAACGAAAAAGGAATTGTTGCAACAATTCGAAGGGAGCTTGGCTCAGATATAGATGCAGCTTGCGGACAACTAAGAAGAAAAAACTTAGAAGATAAATAGAGAAAAAATAAAGACATAAAAATTAATATGGGGAAACCCACTTTTACATTAGATTTGTTACGAAAAGGAATGTTGTTAAAATGAAAGTTTATGCAAAAACAGATATAGGAAGAGCGAGAGAAACTAATCAAGATAGCTACTATATAGAAGAAGGAGCTGACAGTGATTTTCAAGTATATATATTAGCAGATGGAATGGGAGGATATACAGGAGGAGAAATCGCAAGTAGTCTAGCTGTAAACTCCGTGAAATCCTATATCAATAATAATTTAAAAAAAATAGAATATAATAGAGAAACCATTAAGCAATGCATAAAAGAAGCTATCGAATATGCTAATATGATGGTAAATGAAAAAGCAAATGAAGATGAAAATATTTGCGAAATGGGAACCACATTAGATGTGGTAATTATATATGATAATAGAATTTATATTGGGCATGTAGGAGACAGTAGAGTTTATAGAATAAGAAAAAATATCATTAGAAAATTAACAACAGATCATAGCTATGTAGAGAAACTTTTAAGAGATGGAAGTATTACAAAAGAAGAAGCGATGCATCATCCCAAGAAGCATATGTTAATTAAAGTCATCGGTTCTAATACTTTTGCAGAACCAGACATTATAGAGAAAAAGATCATAGAAGGAGATACAATTTTAATGTGTTCAGATGGATTATCTAACATGTTATCAGAAGAAGAAATCTTTCAAGTGATTCAAGAAGAAGAGCAAAATGTAGCTGAAGCTTTAGTTGAAAAAGCAAATGAAATGGGCGGACACGATAATATAACAGTAATTGTAATAAAAGTTTAAAAATATAAATTCTCATATGTAGGGGGAAAGAAGATGAATTTAGAAGGTAGATTAATAGGAAATCGTTATGAAATTATAGAAAAAATCGGAAGTGGAGGAATGGCAACTGTATATAAAGCAAAATGCCATGTACTTAATAGATATGTAGCAGTAAAAATATTAAGAGATGAATATACAACCGATTCCGAATTTATTAGAAGATTTAATACAGAAGCACAGTCAGCTGCTAGTTTAGCACATCCTAATATTGTATCTATTTATGATGTAGGAAATGAAGGAAATTTATACTATATTGTAATGGAATTAATTCAAGGGAAAACATTGAAAGAAATTATTGTAGAAGATGGTTCACTTCCTTGGAAATGGGCAGTCAATGTAGCTATTCAAATAGCTTCTGCATTAGAAGTAGCACATAAGAACAATATTATTCATAGAGATATAAAGCCACACAATATTATTATAACAGAAGAAGGAATTGCAAAAGTAACAGATTTTGGAATTGCTAAGGCTGTTTCTAATTCTACAATAACTGCTTTTGGAACTACTATTGGCTCAGTTCACTATTTTTCACCAGAACATGCCAGAGGAGGATTTACAGATGCAAAATCAGATTTATACTCTTTAGGAGTGGTTATGTATGAAATGATTACTGGGAAAGTGCCTTTTGATGCAGATACTCCAGTATCTGTAGCACTAAAGCACATGCAAGAAACTCCGAAAGAACCAAATAAGATAAAGCCTAATTTGCCAATTAGTGTTAACAACATTATCATGAAAGCTTTAGAAAAAGATGTAAGCTTACGTTATCAATCTGCAACAGAAATGTTAAAAGATTTAACTTTAGCACTAAAAAAACCAGATGAAGACTTTGTAAAGAGAACAGATGTAGCAAAAGACTTTCCAACACAAAGGGTGCCTATTATTAATAGTATTAGTAATGAAGAAAACAAAAAAGAAGAAGAAAATAATACTTCCAAGTTCTGGGGGGAACACAAAAAATTAAAAATAGGAGTAATTGTTGGTGGCATATTAGTTTTAATTATTGCGGCCATTGCAACTACTTATTTCGCATTTAACTCTAACAGACTAAAAGATGTACAGATTGTAAATTTAGTAAATAAAACGGAAGCTGAAGCAAGAGAAGAAGTTGCAAAAATTAATGTTTACTTAGAAGTAATCGGAGAAGAATATAATAATGAAGTACCTGCCGGGCAGATTATATCTCAAGAGCCTAAATATAGAGAAAACTATACAATTAAAGAGCAAAGCACCATAAAAGTTGTTATTAGCAAAGGAGAAGAGTTAACGAAGGTACCAAAAATAACTGGAAAAACTAAAGAAGATGCAGAAGCAGAAATACAAACAGCTAATTTAAAGGTAGAATTAGTGAATACTACAAGTGAAGAAGTAGAAGCCGGTATTGTTATTAGACAAGAGCCAGAAGCCGGTAGTGAAGTGAAGGTAGATAGTATAGTAAAAGTTTATGTTAGTATAGGAACAGGAAAAAAACAAGTAACTGTACCAGTGCTAACAGGAAAAACTGAAGAAGCAGCAAAAAGCTTAGCAACATCTGTTGGTCTAACTATTACAGATGTAAAGTATGAAACAGACACAACAAAAACTAACGGAATTGTATTGCAACAAGATATAGAAGCTGGAAAAGTAGTAGATGAGAACACTGGAGTTATAATTACTGTTAACAAGATACCCGAAATCGTTTCTGGAACAGTTCATATTAATGTAAAATCTATAGAAAGATATACAGAAAGTGTTGATGATGAAGGAAATCCAATAGAACCTAAAGAAGTAAAATTGAAAGTTTTAGTAAATGATGAGCAAGTAGAAGAACGCAATGTTAGTCAGGCTTCAGAAAATGAATCAGTAACAATACAGGGAATTGGAACAGTAACAGTAAAAGTATATATTGACGGAAATTTAAGAAGAACAGAACAAATTGACTTAAATACAGTAAAAGAGAAAACGATAGAATAAGTGTGACACATACTATATGAATGGGCAGGTTTTACACCTGCTCTTTCAATTAAAATATTTATAGAAGAAAGGGAAAGAATTATGGTAGAAATATCTGTATCTGTATTAAATGTAAAAAATGAAAATGCTATCAAAACATTCTATAATATAGAAGAAGCTGAAACTAATTATTTTCATATTGATGTTATGGATGGGAGATTTGTAAAACAAGAAAATTTGAAACAAATGAAAGAATATGCTACTACTATTAAGCATATATCAAATTTACCATTAGATGTACATTTTATGGTAGAAAATATAAAAGACATAATTGATGATTATATAGAACTACAGCCTAATATTATGACATTTCACATAGAAGCAAGTAAAGAAAATACAACAAATATTATTTCATATGTAAAAGAACAAGGAATTAAGGTAGGACTTGCTATTAGCCCTAAAACACAAATAAAAGAGATAGAAGAATATCTTCCATATATTCACCTAGTATTAGTAATGACTGTAGAACCAGGACTTGGAGGACAAAAACTTTTACCAGAAACAATAAAAAAAATAGAAGAAATAAATTATTATAGGGAAAAAAATAATATTGATTTTGAAATTGAAGTAGATGGCGGTATTAATGCAGAAACAGCTAGTTTAGTTAAAAATGCAGGAGCAGATATTTTAGTAGCAGGTAGTGCTATTCTACAATCCAAAGATTACAAACAAATGATTGCAGATTTAAAAAAGTAAAATAAAAATTATACTATAAATCAAAAAAGAATCCATGAATGGTCATGGATTCTTTTAATTTATAATATTTTATTCTTCTACAGTAGTAGCTACAGAAGGAGCATCTTTTTTCTTTATAATAGAAAGAATAAGAACTCCAAAGCCAGTTAATGCAACTAGTAGATTAATCCACGTTCCAACAAATGGAATTAATCCTAATAAGAAGAATACAAGTGCTGTTGCTAAAACAAATATAAGATTTTTTGCTTTTGAAGCATTGCCAAATTTATTTGCAATAAAGCAACCGATAGAGATATAAGCAATAGCAGCAGAAACAGATAACATGGCAAAGTAAATAAGTAAAAATGCTAATGTTAATTTGCTTCCTACAAATGTAAACGCTAATAAGATACTAATAATTGGAATAATAACTAAAGCAATTATACCAATTCCAAGGCCAATGAAAACTTTAGAAAGTTTAATACTTGACATCTTAGAATAAAACTTAGGAGCAAGCCATATTATTAATCCATAAATTGCTAAAGTAAATACTAAAGTAGCCAAACAATTTATAATGTGAGTCCTAACTGGGTCTTGAACTTCACCAGAAAAAGAAGAACTTTCTCCTAAATAATTAATATTTCCAGAAACAACCCCTTCTGAAATAACAATAGCTTCTTTATTAGAATAATTGAAATCACCATAAATAAGTGCATCATCTGTTAAATCAAGAGTTTGCGCTGAAATATAACAATTTCTGCCAACACCACCAGACATAGATAAATAATTAGCAGTAGCTCTTAAATCACGATAAATAATTCCATCATATTTAATTGTGATATTAGAACAAATGGCATAAATATCATATACAGTTGCATTCAATGTAAAGTCTTTAGCAAGAACAAATACATTACCATAAACATAGCCACCATCTAGGTTTAAAGAATTAGCTATAACAAATAAGTCTCCGCCAATTTCACTTGTAATAGTAACATTATTACCAATAATAAATGCATTACTATCAATAGTATCAGATAGAACTAAATCATTTCCTGAAAGATAAAAATAATCTTCTTCTATCATAGGCTCTTCAGTAGTAGTTTCTTCTGTAGTGCCTTCTTCAGTAGTAGATTCTCCTGTAGTAGCTCCCTCTTCAGTTACTGAATTATCAGCAGTTGTATTTGCATCTTCTTCAACAGAAACAGCATTAACATCAGTAGCTGTACTATCGGTTGCATAGCATATTCCAGTGCAAAGAAGAACAAACAATGCTAAAATAGCAATAAGTTTAAATTTTACTTTTTGCATAAAAACTCCTCCCAAAATTATATTTTCATGCTTCAAATAATATAGCTAAAAATAGAATTTGTCAATTAAAACGCAGAAAAAACACAAAAAAAACATAATCTAACTTAACTTTCCGAAAAAAGAAAAATTAGATTATTGTTTAAAATAAGGGCAATTAGCATATGGTGTAATTTTATCTGAAGAAACTTTTTCTAAAGTACATTTTCCATCTTTTTGATATACACAATTTGAAGAGCAATTGATATTGGTCAATAAAATCACCTCTATATAATAGTATACAAAAAAGCAAAAAAAATATGCAATAAAAGTTGCATATTTTAAAGCAATTATGACTGTAAAAGATAGTACTTGAAAATAATTATAAATTTTTAGGGCAGAAATTTTGAATAGGACAAGAAATGCATTTTGGGTTTCTTGCTGTACAACATTTTCTACCATGCCAAACAAAAAGATGGTTTATGTCTTGAATAGATTCTTTGGGAATAACTTTCAATAAATCCTGTTCTATTTTTTCAGGAGTTTTTTCTTTAGAAATTCCTAATCGATTTGAAATACGTTTTGCATGAGTATCTACTGCGATTCCATAAGGAATATGAAAAGCTTCTAAAAGTATTACATTGGCGCTTTTTCTACCTACTCCTGGAAGTGAAGTAAGTTCTTCCATAGAATGAGGAACTTCTCCGTGAAAAACAGTTACAATTTTTTGTGCACAAGCTTTTATATTTTTTGCTTTGTTTCGATAAAAACCACAAGGGTGAATCAATTTTTCTAACTCAGATAAATCAGCAGAAGCAAATGATTCTGGTGAAGAATAACGAGAAAAAACATTAGGTGTAGTTAAATTTACTCTTTCATCTGTGCATTGTGCTGATAACATAACGGCAACAACAAGCTCAAAAGGAGACGCAAAATCTAAACTGCATTTAGCGTCTGGATAAGAATTTTTTAAAATTTCAATTATTTTCTTAATATTTGTTTTATTCATTATGGTCACCTTTCAAATAACAATTAATATAATATAATAAAGAAACGGAGGTAATAGATTATGTTTAGACTACTAAAAAAAACATTAGCTGTATGCTTAATAGGATTTGGATTAGGAGTATTATTAGTAATATTACTTCCGACAACGGGCTGGTTATTTTTAATTGGAATTGCAGTAGTAGCTATAGGTTTTGCATGGCTGGCGTGTTGATATTTAGGAACAAAGGAGTGTAAAAGCATGAAAATAGTAGTAAAAAAAGTGCCTAAATTCCTAAGAGGATTCGTAAAACTCATATTTGGTATAAAAGACTAATACATAAGAAGTTTTATTTCTTACTTGGGAGAAAAGAAAGATGTGCGATGAAAGTCTTACTTTCAATAACGCACATCTTTTTTGTTTACTAAATTCTTGTAACTTTACCTGAACGTAAGCATTTTGCACATACATGAATTCTTTTTGGTTGACCATCAACCATTGTTTTAACAGTTCTTAAATTTGATTTATATGTTCTGCTAGTCCTTTTACTAATGTGAGAACGTGTAACACTAAGTTTGTTTCCCCAGTTAACAGATTTATTACAAATTGCACATTTTGCCATTTTAAAAGCACCTCCTAATATGAATAATAAAATTGACTAAGTATAAGTTTAACATAGATTACAAGAAATTACAAGTCTTTATGCATAATTTGCAAAAAATAATAATACATGGTAAACAATATCTAAATGAAAATTACATAATGTTGAAAAAAGTAAAAAAAAATGATATAATTTACATATAAGTTATAAAATGGGAGGAAGGTGTAAAAATGAGAAATAGGCAAATTAAATTTATGGCTATCATTATAATGATATTTTGCATAATTTATATGAAATCTCCTTTTACATATGCAAGCATATATGACTTGTTTGATAGTATACGTGAAGAAAGTGGAGAAATGCCACCTCCACCTACTCTACCAGATGAACCTGAAACCCCAGGTAATGGAACAAACGAAACAAATACATACCATATATATTATGAAAAAATATCTGGAAATGTATACGAAGAAATAGACGATTACTTTAGCAATAGCACAACTGCTACTGATAGTAATCCAATAAATATAGGAGCAGAAGGAATTGCAGTACAACTAATAAATCAGAATAATGAAGTAATAGATACAGTTGTAACAAGAAAAGATGGAAACTATAGCTTTTCACCCGAAGAAGGAACTTATTCTGTAAGATTTATTTATGGAAATATAGAAAATAAGGGGAATAGTTCAATAGAAAAAGTTCTAAAATATAATGGACATGATTATATTGCAATCAAAACGCCAGGAGCAAATGAATATATAGATACTAAGAAAATTGAAATTACAAATAGTGGAAAAGGATGTGCACAAGTTTTTATAGCACTAGACTGTTCTTATAGTATGCGCAATACAAATGTAAAAATGTATAATGAAACTAAAACAAGATTAGAGATAGCAGTAGATTCAGCAAAAAGATTAATAAATTCATTGTTAGATAGAGGGGAAAACATTTATGTTGGACTAATATTCTTCTCAGGAACAAACTATAGAGCAAGAAGCCTAACACAAGATAGTGAAATTTTAAATAAAGATCTAGACTCTATATTACAAAATAATTGGTATACAGCTAACACTAATATAGTAGGAGCATTAGATAAAGCAAAAAATTCATTTAAAAATCAAGATAAAAATAATTCTAATAGAACAGTTGTAGTAATATCAGATGGTATACCAACTTCTTCCGGAAGTACAGAAATATATAATACGGATAGTTATGAAACTATACAAGATAAATTATATAATATAATAGCACCAGACACTAAAAACAAAGTAGCAGAATTGAAAAATGATGGAATAAGAATAATATCACTATTTGCGAAATCAGATGTAAAAGAGGAAAATGATTTAGTAAAAGATATATTTGGAGAGGCAGACTCATTTTACAGTATACAAGATGGACAAGAAACTATAAATACAATAACACAAGATATAAAGAAATATTTAATAGATACCACAGAAGAAAAAGAATATACAGATAGTATTTTCATATTAGCTGGGCATGAAGATAAAGACAGAAGAAAAACAGTAGATGATTATTTTAATGGAACATTTTATTATAATTCAGAAGATGGAATAAAAACATCATTGTTTAAGCAAATTGATGAATATAATTCTCTAGATGAAGCTAAAGAATTAAGTAATTTAACATATATGATAGTAGAGGGTGGAAAAAATTATCAAATAACTAAAAATCCACATTATGATGGTTATAGAGAAGAGAAAAAATGGGAAGAAAATGTAATAGATCCATCAACTGGAGAAGAACATATAGTAGAACATGTTGAAGCAGAAATATGGAAGAGTAGCGAATATTCAAATCAAAATTTAATTTTAAAACAAAGACCAACTATGCATCTTTCATTAAATGTGACTGCAACAGGCTTAAAAATTGTACTAAACGATGGACATGTATATTATGATGAAACTAGAGAAGTAATGTCAGACATGGTTTTAATAAAATCTTTAGCTGAAGAACTTGCACATGGAGCAACTATTGAAGTTGAATATACTATTAGCATAAGAAACAATTCTAGCATTCAATGTAATTATTTAGAATTAATTGACTATTTGCCGGAAGGATTTTTGTACTCAGAAAATACGGAATTAATTACAGAGGATGGCATTTATAATAAAAATCTGGGATGGCAACTTGTATCCTTACAAGAATTAAATGAAAAAGGATTTATAACCAATAGTACTTATAGGAAATATCGAGATAGAAGAAGTGTAAAAATAGTTTTAGATAATGCTGGCCAAGGCGAAAACGGATTTTATATATCTCCTGGTGGCAATTATGAAATAAAATTAGTTGCAAGCAGGATAATAGGACAAATGAGTGATACAGATTTGCTTAATGATGATGGAAAAAATCCAAATGCGGTAGAAATATTAGGTTATAGAAATAATAGTAATAGAAGAATGGCAAAAGCTATGACAGAAGAAGTTTTAAGTGGAGGCAGAACCTCTTTTATATCATGGATAAAAGGCATGTTCCCAGGAGATGGTATGGATGAAGATTTTACAGATAAAACCACCAATAGTGCGAAGGTAGTACCACCTACAGGAAAAGAAATTAACATAGTAAAAATAATGATAATAGGAATAATATTATTAGTAATAATGATAATTTATAAAAAAACACACAAAAAATCCAAAATGAATTAATAAATACTGTTCATTTGCAATTATATGTGATATAATTAATATATCTATTTTATAGATAGGAGGGAGTTTTATGCGGAAGAACAATAGCTACGGTGCGAGAATGGTAGAGTATGAGCACCAACAGGACGAGAGACATTGGAACAGCCAGATGGCCCGAGCCATTCAGGCAAACGATGAACAGGAAGTAGCAGAGCTCATAAACGAAGGTAACACGTACGAATATCGGTTAAGATGTGCCGTAGATTGCATTCGAAGTGAGAGAATAGCAATTATGTTAGAGGAATACGCATACAACTAACCAACTAAAGACCTGTGGAATTTCCACAGGTCTTTAAAATATGATTGCAAAATCATGAAAAAAAATATATAATCAAATTGGAAAATAATATAAGGAGAAAAAAATTATGCCAGAATTCGTACATTTACATGTGCATAGTGAATACAGCTTATTAGATGGAGCAAATCGAATTAAAGACTTGCCAGTAAGAGCAAAAGAATTGGGAATGAAAGCAATTGCTTTGACAGACCATGGGGTTATGTATGGAGCTGTAGAGTTTTATAAAGAATGTAAAAAAAATAATATTAAACCGATTATTGGTTGTGAAGTATATGTAGCACCAAGAGGAAGACTAAATAAAGAAGCAAATGTAGATAATGTGTACAATCATTTAATCTTGCTTGCTAAAAATGAAATTGGATATCAAAATTTAATTAAACTAGTTTCAATTGGATTTACAGAAGGATTTTATTACAAGCCTAGAATTGATTTAGAAGTATTAGAAAAATATCATGAAGGACTTATAGCTCTTAGTGCATGTCTAGCTGGTAGTGTCCCACAAGAGATACAAAAAGGGAATATAGAAAAAGCAAAAGAAATTGCTTTGTGGTACAAAAAAGTATTTGGAGAAGATTATTATTTAGAACTACAGTATAATGGACTAAAAGAACAAGTATTAGTTAATCAGCAATTAGTACAAATTGGAAGAGAATTAAATATTCCAATTGTTGGAACAAATGATGCGCACTATTTAAAAAAAGAAGATGCATACAATCATGAAGTGCTTTTATGTATTCAGACTGGAAAAAAGATGGCAGATACAGAAAGAATGAAATTTGAAACAAACGAATTCTACATAAAAAGTCCAGAGGAAATGGAAGAGTATTTCAAAAATCTACCTGAAGCATTAGATAATACTGTAAAAATAGCAGAAAAGTGCAACTTTGACTTTGAATTTGGACACACAAAATTACCAAATTATGATGTACCACCAGAATATAAAACTCATGAAGAATATTTTAGAAAACTTTGCAATGATGGAATAAAAAAAAGATATGGAGAAAATCCTGGACAAGAAATCATAAACAGAGTGGAATACGAAATGTCTGTAATAGAAAAAATGGGATATGTAGACTATTATTTAATTGTTTGGGACTTTATTCATTATGCTAAATCTCAAGGGATTTCGGTAGGACCTGGACGTGGCTCAGGAGCTGGATCAATTGTAGCATATGCTATAGAGATAACAGACATTGATCCAATTAAATATAATTTACTTTTTGAACGTTTTTTAAACCCTGAAAGAATAAGCATGCCTGACTTTGACGTGGACTTTTGCTATGAGAGAAGACAAGAAGTGATTGACTATGTTGCAAGAAAATATGGAAGTGACCATGTATCACAGATTATTACTTTTGGAACAATGGCAGCTAGAATGGTTATAAGAGATGTAGGAAGAGTACTAGATATTCCGTATGCGGAAGTTGATAAATTAGCTAAGATGATTCCAATGGAGCTCCATATTACAATAAAAAAAGCATTAGAGCAAAACAGAGAACTAAAAGAACTATACGAAAATGATGAACAAACAAAAAAACTATTAGATATAGCAATGGGACTAGAAGGGCTACCAAGAAATGCATCTACTCACGCTTGTGGAGTAGTTATTACAAAAAATCCAGTTGATACATATGTACCTTTATATGTTAATGAAGGAAATATTTCTACCCAATATACTATGACATTACTAGAAGAACTAGGTTTATTGAAAATGGATTTTTTAGGACTAAGAACATTAACCGTAATTGCAGATGCTAAAAAATTGGTAAAAGAATGTAGGGGAATTGATGTTGTATTCGATAAAGAAATGAATGATCCAAATGTATATAAATTGTGGCAAGAAGGAAAAACATCCGGAATTTTTCAATTTGAAAGTGCTGGTATGACGAACTTCATGAAAGAATTAAAACCAGATGGATTAGAAGATATTATTGCAGGAGTATCTCTTTATAGACCAGGTCCTATGGATCAAATTCCGCGTTATATAAAAAATAAATTAAATCCAGGAAATGTAGAATATACCCACCCCGCACTAGAACCAATTTTAAATGTTACTTATGGGTGCATGGTTTACCAAGAGCAAGTTATGCAAATTGTACGAGAACTGGCAGGATATTCGCTTGGTAGAGCAGATTTAGTAAGAAGGGCCATGGGAAAAAAGAAATTAGATGTAATGGCAAAAGAAAGGCAATATTTTATTTATGGACAAACAGATGAAAACGGAAATGTTATTATTCCAGGCTGTATCAGAAATGGAATAGATGAAGAATCAGCTAATAAAATTTTTGATGAAATGGCAGAATTTGCCAAATACGCTTTTAACAAATCACATGCTGCTGCATATGCAGTGGTAGCTTATCAAACTGCTTATTTAAAAGCTTATTATAAAGAAGAATTTATGGCAGCTACACTAAACAGCTTTCTTGGGAATTTAGATAAAATTCCAGAATATATTTACGAATGTAAAAGATTAGGAATAGAGATACTAAAACCAGATATTAATAAAAGCAATACAAAATTTACTGTAGATAATTCAAAAATACGATTTGGATTAGGAAGTATAAAAAACGTGGGGATAGGAGCAGTAGATTCTATCGTACAAGAAAGAGAAAAAAATGGACCATATAAGGATTTCTCAGACTTTTGTGAAAGAATTCAAGGAGAAACTGTAAATAGAAAATGCATAGAAAGCTTAATTAAAGCAGGAGCTTTTGAATGTTTCCCATATACAAGAAGTACACTTCTTGCTTCTTTTGAAAGCATCATAGATACAATTTCAGACTCAGAAAGAAAAACTATGCAAGGACAAGTAAGCATGTTTGACATAGGAACAGAAGATAAAAAACTAGAAGAAATAAAATATCATTATACTACTTTAGCAGAGTACTCCAACCGCGAACTATTATCTATGGAAAAAGAAATGTTAGGACTTTACATTTCAGGGCATCCATTAGAACCATTAAAACAAGAAATAGAGGAGCAAACTAATATCAATACACTAAAGATGTTAGAAATTAAAGAACAAATGGAAAACTTAGAACAAGATGTTGAATATAAAGATGAGCAATTTGTAAAATATGCTGGAATTATAACAAAAGTAAAGAAAAAATATACTAAAAAGAATACTATTATGGCTTTTGTTACAATAGAAGATTTATATGGAGAATGTGAAATTATTGTATTTGACAATTGTTATAATCGCTATTCAAATTATCTTATAGAAGATAATTTGGTACTTGTAGATGGAAAACTTAGTATAAGAGAAGATGATGATATAAAAATAGTAGCATCTAGTATACGAACTTTAAAAAAACAGATGAAAAAGATCTTATGGGTAAATGTAACTAACTTAACAATTGAAGAGCGTAAAAAACTAAAAGGAGCACTTAGATTTTTTTCAGGAGATAGGGTAAATATTTCTATGGTAATTGAACAAAACGGAGAACAAAAACCAGCAGGTTCAATTTATTTAACAGAAGAAATTTTAGAAAATCTACAAGAAATTGCACAAAAGGAAAATATAAAAATCATAGAAGTAGAGTAAAATAATAATTTAAAAATAAAAATAAGTAAAAAGAGGAAAACTGTCAAAATATTGCAAAATTTGGATAAATATGATATAATATAACATATTTATCCAAAGAAGGTGTTTCAATGTATTTATTGGCAGTAATATATATATTAATATTTCTAATACTTTTATTAATTCTATTTGCTGTTATGCAAATAAGGTTGGCTGGAATGAAAGTAAAAGACTTTTGGACATTTATAGAAGCAAATCAAATATTAGATAAGCTATATTTGTTTACTACTAAATATAAAAAATTAAGTATACAAGAACAAGTAATATTTCTAGAAGAAGCTGAAAAAGTTTTCAATGCATTTGATAAGGTGCCAGAACTATTATGGGAAGAAGAATATCAAAAATACATGGAAGTTTTAAATACATATAAAGATATAAAAATGTTACGTTGGGTAGCATCAGATAAAGAGAAAATATATAATGCATAAAAAAATAAGATGGAAATTATAAGCTCCATCTTATTTTTGGCTTCAAAATATTGTTTTATTAAAAACTTGGAAAAAAATATTACACTTCAAAAATAATATGGTATAATATATAAGTCATCTACAAATGGTAATAATATAATATAAATAGGATAGAAAAATATCCTAACAATATATGTAAATTAGAAGGGAGGGAAAATGAATAGAATACGATATTTTGACCATGCTGCGACTACTATGGTAAGAGAAGAAGTATTAAAAGAGATGATACCATACTTTGCAATAGAATATGGAAATCCTTCTTCAATTTACAGTATCGGAAGAAAAAATAAAAAGGCTATAGAGGAAGCAAGAGACAAAGTGGCAAAAGCTATCGGTGCAGAAGCCAAAGAAATATATTTCACTTCTTGTGGAAGCGAAAGTGACAACCTAGCTATTAAAGGAGTAGCATATGCCAACAGACTTAAGGGAAATCATATTATCACAACTAAAATTGAACATCCTGCTGTAATTAATACTTGTAAAACTCTAGAAAAAGATGGCTTTGAAGTTACTTATTTACAAGTGGATAAAGAAGGAAGAATAAATATAGAAGAACTTAAAAGCGCAATAAAAAAAACAACAATTTTAATTAGCATTATATTCGCTAATAATGAAATTGGAACAATACAACCAATTGAAGAAATAGGCAAAATTGCTAAACAATATGGGATTTATTTTCACACAGACAGTGTGCAAGCAATTGGAAATGTAAAAATAGATGTAAAAGCAATGAATATTGATTTGCTTTCATTATCTGCTCATAAATTTTATGGACCTAAGGGAATAGGCGCACTATATGTACGAAAAGATGTAAACTTTAACAAAATACAAGATGGAGGACATCAAGAAAAAAATAAAAGAGCTGGAACAGAAAATGTTCCAGGCATAGTTGGACTAGGGAAAGCAATTACATTGGCAAACGAAGAATTAGAAGCGAATAATAAGCACTTACAAGAACTTCGCGACTATTATATATCACAAATAGAAGAAAAAATTCCATATGTAAAATTAAATGGTGACAGGAAAAACAGATTACCAGGAAATGCTAATATATCTTTTCGTTTTATAGAGGGAGAAGCCCTCTTAATGAATTTAGACTTAAAAGGAATTTGTGCTTCTAGTGGCAGTGCATGTACATCAGGTTCATTAGAACCATCACATGTGCTTATGGCAATTGGGCTTTCACAAGAAATGGCACAAAGTTCTTTAAGAATTACCTTTGGAAGAAACAATAACAAAGAAGATGTAAATTATTTAATAGAAAGCTTAGTAGAAATTGTACAAAACCTAAGAAATATGTCACCAGAATACAAGGATTTTATAATAAAAAGCTAAATATAGGCGAACTTTTATGTTCGCCTAGTGCAAAATAGAAGAAACGAAACATCGTTAGAATGGAGGAGAAAAATGAGTAAAAAAGACAAAAACAAAATGTGGACAAGAATTATAGCAGGAATATTAGTGGGGCTAATGTTACTTGGAACAATGGGCACATTACTTTATGTACTAATAGCAGGATAAAAACGTTAGAAAACATAGAAGAAAAAATGAGGTAGAATATGTTTGAAAATTTAAAAAATTTTGATATTGTATATTATTTTACAGAAATGACAGCAAATCCATTATCTTTAACAATGGGAATTATTGATATTGCTTTAATTATATTTATTTTTACAAAAGTAATACAAATTTCAAGAGGAAATAGAGCATGGCAATTATTAAAGGGGCTTTGCTTTTTAATAATTATAACAATTATTAGTTATATACTTAATCTTAAACTAATTAATTATATTTTGACTTCTTTTATGAGCATTGGGGTAATTTCAATTATTATTTTATTTCAGCCAGAATTGCGAAGAGCATTAGAAGAGCTAGGAACAAGCAAACTAACAAGATTTTTTGGGATAGACAAAGATATTGTAGCAAAAACAAAAGAAAATATTTATAAGATTGTTATTGCAGCTATGGAGCTTTCAAAAACAAAAACAGGTGGATTGATTGTTATTGAAAGAGATATAAAAATCAAAGACATCATTAACACAGGAATACAAATTGATGCAGAAATATCACCACAATTGCTAGTAAATATTTTTGTACCTAATACTCCTTTACATGATGGAGCAGTAGTTATCAGCGAAAATAAAATAGCAGCAGCTGCATGCATGCTTCCTTTAGCGTCTGATCACGACATAGCAAAAGAATTAGGAACAAGACATAGAGCTGCCATTGGAATATCAAAAGAATCTGATAGTATTGTTGTAGTTGTATCTGAAGAAACAGGAAAAGTTTCTGTTGCAAAAG
Source organism: uncultured Clostridia bacterium (assembly GCA_944388625.1). GTDB lineage: Bacteria > Bacillota > Clostridia > TANB77 > CAG-508 > CALXJM01. Next base: position 21,335 of record CALXJM010000001.1, on the reverse strand, counting down.
ATGGAACATTAATTGCAGATGTAAAAGAAGAAGCATTAAAAAAGATACTAATTAAAAACATTATTACACAAAGATTTCCAGAAAAAGACAAAAATAAAAGATTAGAAAAAATAAAAGCAAAATTGCAACAAAGAAAAAATAATAGCAAAAAAGAATAGAAAGAGGCTAAGCTGTATGCGAAACATAAAATTAACAATAGAATATGATGGAAAAGACTTTAATGGTTGGCAAAAGCAACCTAATAAATTAAATATTCAAGGAGAAATAGAAAGAGCCATTGAACAAATTACAAATGAAAAAATAGAGCTTATAGGTTCTGGAAGAACTGATGCAGGTGTTTGTGCTCTAGGACAAGTTGCCAATTTTAAAACACACAGTAAAATACCAATTGAAAAATTTGCTATAGCAATTAATAGTAATTTAAAAAAAAGCATTGTAATTCAAAAAGCTGAAGAAGTAGAAGAAAGATTCCATTCAAGGTACAACTGCAAGAAAAAGATGTATCGCTATACAATTAATAATTCAAAACATGGCAGTGCAATTTATCGCAATTTAGAATACCACGTATCGCAAAACTTAAATGTACAAGCTATGCGGAATTGCCGCAAAATACCTAGAAGGAGAACATGACTTTTCAGCTTTTAAAGCTAGTGGTACAAGTAGTAAAACAAGTGTTAGAACTATTTATAAAGCAGAAGTAAAAAAAAGCAAAGAAAGAATTTACATAGAACTTACTGGAAATGGTTTTTTATATAATATGGTGCGAATTATAGCTGGTACATTGTTAGAAGTGGGGGAAGGGAAAAAAAATCCAGAAGATATTAAAACAATTATTAAATCTAAAGATAGAAAGCAAGCCGGAAAAACATTACCTGCACACGGACTCTGTTTGGTAAAAGTAGAATATGAAACAGAATAAAAGGAGAGTGAAATGGTAGATTTAAAAAAAGATGTAAAATATGTAAAAGGAGTAGGTCCTAATAGAGTAAAACTATTAAATAAATTAAATATATATACATTAGGAGATTTAATTACATATTTTCCACGAGAGCATGAAGATAGAAGCAAACCAGTAAAAATTGCAGAAATTATTGATGGACAAGAAGTATTTATTAAAGCTATGGCAGTATCAAAAATGGCAGAAATAAGAGTACGTAAAGGTATGACTATGTATAAATTAATTGTAAGAGATGATACTGGTAGTTGTACAATTACATGGTTTAATCAATCATATTTAAAAAATAAATTTACAGTAGGGACGATTTATCAATTTTATGGAAAAGCACATAATAAATTTGGAAAAATAGAAATAAACAATCCAGTGTTTGATGAAGATGGATATACAAAAAATACAGGGAAAATTATACCATTATATCCTCTTACATATGAGTTAAGCCAAAATGTTATTCGTAAAATCATAGAAAATGCATTGCAAGAAGTTCGGCAAGTTAGAAGAAACTCTACCAGACTATATTTTAACCAAATATCATTTATATGATTATAATACTGCAATACGTCAAATTCACTTTCCAGAAGATTTTGAAAAATACAACTTAGCAAGAAAAAGGCTTGTTTTTGAAGAACTTTTAAGTTTACAATTAGCCCTACTTAACTTTAAAAATAAATATCATATAGAACAAAATGGAATAAAATTTAGCAATGAAATAAAAATGATGGATGTAATACAAGCCTTACCATTTAAATTAACAAAAGCACAAACAAGAGTATTAGAAGAAATAGATAAAGACATGGAAAGTTCAAAACCAATGAACAGACTATTACAAGGAGACGTTGGCTCTGGTAAAACGGCAGTAGCATTAATTGTAGCATACAAAGCTGTAAAATGTGGATATCAAGTTGCTGTTATGGCACCTACAGCAATTCTTGCTTCTCAACACATAGAAAGCTTTAAAGAAATTTTGGAACCTTTTGGAATAAAATGTGAACTTTTAATAAGTGCAGTTAGCAAAAAGAAGAAAGAAGAACTTTTAATGCAATTAAAACTAGGAAAAATAGACATATTAATTGGAACACATGCAATTTTAGAAGAAAATGTAATATTCAACAACCTAGGATTAGTTGTAACAGATGAACAACATAGATTTGGAGTTAGACAAAGAAGTACACTAAACAGCAAAGGGGAAAATCCAGACATTTTAGTAATGACAGCAACTCCAATTCCTAGAACATTAGCATTAATACTATACGGAGATTTAGACATATCGATTATTGACGAATTGCCACCAAATAGAAAAAAAATAGATACATTTGCCGTAAACAAAGGACTAGAAGATAGAGTAAATAATTTTATTAAAGAACAAATAAAACAAGGAAGACAAGCATATGTAGTATGCCCACTAGTTGAGGAAAATGAAGAAATTCAAGCAAAATCAGTTGTAAAACTAGCAGAAAAATATAAAAATGAAATTATTAAAGAGTATGTAGTAGAATATTTACACGGGAAAATGAAACCAAAAGAAAAAGATGAAATTATGGAAAGATTCAAAAAAGGTGAAATACAAATTCTTATTTCCACAACTGTAATTGAAGTAGGAGTTAATGTTCCTAATGCAAGTATTATGGTTGTAGAAAATGCAGAGCGATTTGGATTAGCACAGCTCCATCAATTAAGGGGACGAGTAGGAAGAGGTCAATATCAATCTTATTGTATATTGAAATATGAAGGAAAATCAGATATAATAAGGCAAAGAATGCAAGTTATGTGTAGCACAAATGATGGATTTATCATATCAGAAAAAGATTTGGAACTAAGAGGAAGCGGAGAATTTTTTGGAACAAAGCAACATGGACTTCCAGAATTTAAAATAGCTAATTTATTTGAAGACATGGAAATGCTAAAATGCATACAAAGTGTTGCAATTAAAATCATGGAAGAAGATCCAAATTTAGTTAAACCCGAAAATGCAAAACTGAAGAAAATAGTAGAAAATAAATTTGCAAATAGAATAGAAATATAAACTAAAAACGAAGCAGGAGGGTAGAAATGATGCAGATGCTATTTATGATATTAGGATTATTGCTATCCATTGGAGGGATTGTTATGGTATATGATGCAAGACCATTATCAAACCGATTTTTTGGATTTGGAGACCAAAATGAAGCATCACTAGGAATGAAAATGATAGGATTTGCTATTACAATGATAGGAGCTTTTATTGTATATTTTAATATATAGAGGACATTAGACGAGAGTATAAAAGTTGAAATTATGTAAATTATATGCTATAATAATATTATACTAAAAGTAGCATTTTGAACGAATTAAAGAAGTATTACTTCTTTAAATGAACTCAAATGCACTTGAAAAAACAAGGAGGAGACATCATGTTTGCCAACTTTAAGAGGAAGAACCTGGAAGATTCTCGAAAGCAAGTGGAGAAAAACGACCAACAAGTTAACTCTAGTCTAACGAAGAAACGGCCGAGCATCAACATCAAGCGGACTTTCAACCGAGTCTTTAAGGTAGCATCAAAAATGTTACGCGACATGCTATTTTCGATAATAGCATTGCTCGTTCTGCAACATTTTGTGCCAGAGGTAGCTGAACGATTACCCAATTTGTATGGACTCTTGAACGAGGTAATGATACCCGTAGCGGAATGGTGTTATGGAGTGGTAATAAATGCTTTCCGCGAGTTTGCGAACCTTCCAGTCATCCGTGACATACTCGAGATTCTTAAGTCTCTTGCTTGAACAAGTGCAACAATCCTCAGCTTATGATAGAGCTGGGGATTTGTTTCGACATGAATAATTGAAAATTTTTAAATCGAGTACTTGCCAAAAATAAATTGATATAGTAATATATACATAAAGAAAAAAAATAAAGGGGAAAAACAAATGAAGACTGCAAACCGTTGGGGCTGTAACACACACACACACACACACACAAGTAAATATTAAAAAAGAAATAAAAAATAAAAACCTAACCATCTTAAAATTAGGCAAAACTAATTATATAAGAGATGGTTAGGTTTTTTGCGCTTTCTAAAATAAGCACAGCACCTGTAGGGGCGAACGATGTTCGCCTCTACAGGATTGAACATAATTAATGTTAGAGACAAACAATATCAGGCACAGAACTCGTAGGGGAGAACAGTGTTCTCCCGCCCATCGAAGAAATTGCTAAACCAAAATAAAAGGAGGAAATCAATGAAAAAAATAAGAAACGCAAAAGGAATAACCCTAATAGCACTAGTAATAACAATAATAATACTATTAATACTAGCAGGAATAACCCTAAACATTTTGCTAGGAGAAGGAGGAATAATACAGCAAGCAGAACAAGCACGAGACGAATGGGAAAGAGCAGAAATAGAAGAAAAAGAACAAATGCTAAAAGCAGAAGCAAAAATACTAGAAACACAAAACAACACAAAGCATGAAATGTTAGAATACTATATAGACGGAGTACCAATACCCAAAGGATTTGTATATAAAGAAGGAACCAAAGAAACAGGCCTAATAATAATAAACAAAGAAGACGAAAATGAATTTGTATGGGTACCCAAAAGCAAAGAAGAAGCAGAAGAAGACTTAAAAGATGAAATGGACTTATTATTAAACAATCCAGACTATCCAGAAGGGCAAAAACTATATGCAAGCATAAAAGAATATGGAGGGTACTATGCAGCAAGATACCAAGCAGGAGCAGATGTAGAAATAACCTCACTAGAACAAGCAGACCAAAAAGTATATTCAAAACCAGGGAAATACCCATACATACACATATCTATAGAAAAAGTAATAAGATTATCAAAAAGTATGTATCCAGAAACAGAAGAAAATACAACAGGTGCAATATCAACATATAAACTTTCAGGAACAAGCCTGAGAAGAAGTATATGTGATAAAATAGGATTTAATTGGATACCTGGAGGACCTGAATCTTTAAGAAAAGAATATGGAAGTTTTACATACATGGATTTATCAGAATATGTGCCAGGATATGCTGGAAATGCAACAAGCTATGAGTACTATGATTTAGAAAAAGCTGAAATATGGTCGAGAGGACTTTTTTATTATGGGGGACAATCATTTGAATATATAATTAAAAAAGAAGAAGAAAATGATGCTACTTTCAGACCATTGCTATACATAAAATTACCTGAATAACTACACATAGAAAAAAGAGAAACATTATGTTAATATACTTGTTTTTATAAAATAAATTCCACTATTGACATAACAGAAAGCATCACATATAATAAAGTTAAAATAGAAAGCATATTTAATGTATGAAGCTTTTTATTTAAATAATTATAAGAGTATTAATTACTCAAATGGAGGTTTATATGAAAAAGAACGCGAAAATAGTTTTATTAGTAGTCACACTATTTATTGCACTAATTATACTAGCAGGATGTGGAATAAAGGGAAATTCAAAAACTTATGATTTTTATGCAAATATTGTAAGTAGAGATGAATACATATTAAGAATAGAAGGAGACCTAGAAATAGAAACAGGCAAAAAAGAAAATGGTATTGTAACTATTGCAGAAAAAGCCGGAAATATGTTCTTAGCAACAGATTGTGAAAGCCAAAAAGCAAGTATTATTAATAAAGATGAAACAACATATGTTTTAATGGACAGTGAAAAACTATATGTAAAAACAGATAGAAACAGAGAAGAAGAAGAAGCAAATCCATTCTTTGACGAAAATGAAATGGAAAAAATCAAGGAAGCTGATTATACAACAGGAAAAGAAGAAATCGATGGTCAAGAATACGATTATGAAGAATATGTAACAGAAGATGGAGGAAAAATAAAATATTATTTTGAAGGGTCAAATTTAAAGTATGTAAAAGAAACAAATGATGGAGAAGAAGTAATAATGAAAATACTAGAAGCATCAAACCAAGTAGATGATAGCATATTTGAAGTGCCAGCAGACTATCAAGAAGCAAATTATTAATACTATATATAAATATAAAAGAGAAAAAGATAAAGGGGAAAAACAAATGAAGACTGCAAACCGTTGGGGCTGTAACACACACACACACACACACAAGTAAATATTAAAAAAGAAATAAAAAATAAAAACCTAACCATCTTAAAATTAGGCAAAACTAATTATATAAGAGATGGTTAGGTTTTTTGCGCTTTCTAAAAAATAGCACAGAACTCGTAGGGGCGAACAATGTTCGCCCGCCCATCGGAGAAATTGCTATAATAAAAAACAAAATAACAGCATTATGTGAAAAGCCTGCGTCCTCCAAGGCGTTACAGAAAGAGGAAAAAACAAGAAAAGTAAACACACTAGAATGCAGAAAAAGCAAAAAATTCACAAGGTCGGACTCGTTTTTCACATAAAGACTGTTATTTCAAGGGAATAAAACTAGCAGAATACTCGTAGGGGCGAACATTGTTCGCCCGCACTTCGAAGGAATTTCTAAAATAAAAAACCGAAATAAAAGGAGGAAATCAATGAAAAAAACAAGAAACGCAAAAGGAATAACCCTAATAGCACTAGTAATAACAATAATAATACTATTAATACTAGCAGGAATAACCCTAAACATTTTGCTAGGAGAAGGAGGAATAATACAGCAAGCAGAACAAGCAGAAGAACAAACAGACAAAGCAAGCCTAAAAGAAGACATATATTTTGCAATATCAAGCACCAAAATAGGAGAAGAACTAAAAGGAAATACAACACTAAAACACGAACTAGAAAAAATTGTAGATGCAACCGTAACAAATCTAGAACTAAAAGAAGGAGAGGAAGGGCAAACAGAAGCATACTATGTAGAAAGAAACGAACAAGGATATACAGTATATAAAGATGGGAGCATAGAAGAAGGGAAAACAGACTTTTGGGATGGAACAACAGAAAAACCAGAAACAGATGAAAACAAAAATTGGCATATATACACAGCAGAACAAATGAAATATTTTGCAGAATACATTAATAACTTTACAGAAGAAGAAAAAATAGCAAGTGGAATGCCAAAAATAGAAAGTACAACAACAGTATATTTAGAAAACAATTTAGATATGGGAGCAAGGCATGAAAATCAAGAACTAAAAACAGGAGAAAAATGGACACCTATAGAAAATTTCATAGGAATCTTTGAAGGAAATAATCACTCAATAAGAGGAATATATGTAAATGAGGCAAGCGGAGAAGTAGGTATATTTGGACAAGCTAGAACAATAAACAATCTTACAGTAAAAAATTGTTGCATTATTACCACTAATGGGCTATTTACAGGAGGAATAGCAGGGATTGCATCAAATATAGAGAACTGCCATAATGAAGCAGGCATAATAATAGGAGGCGAATCTTCATGTACAGGAGGGATAGTAGGATTATCAGTTGGCAAATTTAAAAATTGTTCATCAAGTGCAACAGTAAAAGGTAGTTCTATGATGATCGGTGGTATTATTCGGTGGCTTTGCTGGCTCTAGAGGCACAGGAACAGTAGAAAACTGTTATAACACGGGGAACATTATAGTTGGAGCTAATGCTGAAAGAGTAGGTGGAATTTGTGGAAATATGTTAGCAAATGTTAAGAATTGTTATAATTTAGGCAAAATAGAAGGTGGAAATGTTTCCATAGGCGGTATAGCAGGATATCTATCAGGAGACATGACTAATTGCTACAATAAAGGAGAAATAAACAGTACTGCTACTTCAATTGGCGGAATGGCTGGAGTGATATGTGAATCAAACATTGAAAACTGCTATAATTTAGGCAAAATAAATGGAAAAAAAGAAGTAGGAGGAATTGTAGGGTCAGTAAGGTATAGTGACGATGAAATTCAAGAATCTAAAATTAATAATTGTTATAATGAAGGAAAAATTATAGGAACAGAGAATAATGTAGGAGGCATAATTGGAGATATAAACTCAGCCAGTGGTGCTGGACAAATAATAGGTGAAACAACAAATAATTACAACAAAGGTGAAATAACAGGAAAATCCGCAGTAGGAGGAATAGTAGGCAGAACAGATAATAGTGTATTCGGCATAAAAAATTGTTATAACAAAGGAAAAATAGTAGGAGATGAAAAAATAGGAGCAGTAATAGGTGAGCAAGTAAATAGTAATGAAAATGTAACAAATTTATTTTATTTAAAAAGTATAGGGATAGGAGCAATTAATGGAGAAGACAATGCAAGCAAAAATATAACAGGAGTAGATGATAATATTGATACATATCAAGACTTTTTAAAATGGATTGTTGATATATAGGTACAAATAACAAAAAGGAGCATTTTTAAATGCTCCTTTTTTAATGACCATATAAAATTTTCTTATCTAGCAAGATTAAATCTCATTAAGTAAAATTATACAAATACAGTAAATATATTCCAAATTAGAGTTGTAAACATACATAATAAAATGCCACATATGGTAGGAATTACAAATGCCATAATCATCCATTTGGTAGATCCAGTTTCTTTACGAATTGTAAGCAAAGTAGTGCTACAAGGAAAATGAAGTAAAGTGAACAACATTACATTTATAGCAGTTAAAATAGACCATCCGTTTTGAATAAGAATAGAACCAATACTAGATATTTCTTCTAAATCAAGTAAAACTCCACTAGATGTATAACTCATTAATATAATTGGCAAAACAATTTCATTTGCAGGTAATCCTAAAATAAATGCTGTTAAAATATAACCATCTAATCCCATAAGCTTTGCAAGTGGATCTAAAAAATTAGCAACATATTGTAAAATACTAAAATCGCCTATAAAAACATTAGCAAATAACCAAATAATAAGTCCAGTAGGAGCAGCAATTAAAACGGCTCTGCCAAGAACAAATAGAGTCCTATCAAAAATGGAACGCACAAAAATTTTACCAAATTGTGGTTTCCTATAAGGAGGGAGCTCTAGTATAAACGAAGATGGAATACCTTTTAAAATAGTTTTAGATAACAATTTTGAAATAAGTAAACTAAAAAATATTCCTAGTACGATTACTAAGATTACAACTAAAGTAGATACAATAGAAGAATTAATACCGTACAAATAAACTTCCAAAGAATATGGAAGCAATTGTAATTAAAAAAGGAAATCTTCCATTACATGGAATAAATGTATTTGTAAGAATAGCTATAAGCCTTTCACGCGGAGAATTAATAATTCTGCAACCAATAACACCTGCAGCATTACAGCCAAACCCCATGCACATGGTTAATGCCTGCTTTCCTGTAGTACAACATTTTCGAAAAAAATTATCTAAATTAAAAGCAATTCTAGGAAGATAACCTGAATCTTCCAATACAGTAAACAGTGGAAAGAAAATTGCCATTGGAGGTAACATAACTGCTACAACCCAACCTAAAGTTTTGTACATACCAGAAACTAAAATTCCGGTAAGCCAAGAAGGAGAATGAATATAATTAAATATAAATAATAATTTTTCTTCTATCATTCCAAAAATGTTTGACAAAAATTGAGAAGGATAGTTGGCCCCTATAATAGTAATCCAAAAAACAACAGCAAGCAATAAGAGCATGATAGGAAAACCAAACATTTTTGAGGTTAAAATTCTATCTATCCTTCTATCAGATTGACTATAATTGCTTTTAGAGTAATGAATTACATTCTTGCAAATATTTTCTGCATAAAACATAATACTTGATACAATTTTTTCTTTTAACTCAGAAGCTAAAATAGAGTTTTGCTCTAAAATTGCAATGCTTTCCAGTCGTACTTTTTGAAATACATCTTTGTTTAGGGAAATAGAAAGATGCTTTTCAACAGCAGAAATAATTTTTTCGTTATAATCCAATAACCTTAATGCAAGCCAGCGAGAATCAATAGGTAGTGTACTTGGAATAACATTTTGCATTTTTAAAATAACATCTTCAATTATAGGTGCATAAATAACAGTTTTAGGTATAGGACGTATTTTATGTGAACATACATCACAAACAGTATCTAGCAATTTAGAAAGAGTTTTTCTTTTTCGTGCAATTGTTCCAACAACAGGAACACCTAATAAGGATTCAAGTTTTTTTAAATCAACAAAAATTCCTTTCTTTTTTGCTTCATCTAATAAATTAACACAGACAATTACTTGCTTAGTAATTTCCATAGTTTGAAAAACTAAATTTAAGTTTCTTTCTAAGCAAGTGGCATCTACTACAACAATAGTACAATCTGAATTGCCAAAACAGATATAATCTCGAGCAATTTCTTCTTCTACAGAGTTAGACATTAAAGAATAAGTGCCAGGAAGATCAACTAATAAAAGAGTTTGAGATTTATGTAAGCAAGTACCAAATGCATTAGCAACTGTTTTACCGTGGCCAATTACCAGTATGCTGATGCATACCGGTAAGATTATTAAATAAAGTACTTTTCCCAACATTTGGATTTCCTGCAAGGGCAATTGTATAATTACATTTTTGTTTTAGAAGTTCCATGTTTTCATTTAGAACCTTTTTTCCAGTGGAAGTAGAAGTAAGACCCATAAGACCCTCCATTTGAATAAATTGTTACCACATCAATCAATTATTGCACTACAATATTTTTTGAATCTTCTTCTCTTATAGCAATAACAGTTCCACGAACCTCATAAGCAGTTAAACCACCGAGATGGACTTATAAGTATTGGTGTAATTTTAGTTTGATAGACTAATCCTAGGTCAAGTAATCTTCTGCGAATTTCATCATGGCAATTAAGAGAGAAAATTACAGCCTCTTGATTGATAGGCAATTGATTTAAGGTAAATGATTTCATTTGTAGCCTCCTTATGCTTTTGTGTTTACTATAGTATATGGGAATATAAAAAATAAAGTGACGTTGCATCTATACAATAAAAATATTTGCTAAATGTAGCAAAAATAATAAATAGTATACAGTAGTTGACTTTTTAAAGTTAGAAATATATAATTCAATCAAAGAAATATAAAGAAAGGAATGTTAGAAAAATGGAAGATATACGTGGATTTAAAGTTGCCAGAGGATTTGAAAATAAGGAGATACATTTACCTCAAAGAAAAACAAAATATTCAGCTGGATATGATGTAGAAGCTGCAGAAGATTGTATTGTACCTGCTTTTCGTGCAGGGCAAAAGCCAACTTTGGTAAAAACAGGAATTAAGGCATATATGCCAGAAGATGAATTTTTAATGTTATGTAATAAGAGTTCTAATCCTGGTAAAAAGGGATTAGTACTTGCTAATGGAGTTGGAATTGTAGATAAAGACTACTATGAAAATGAGGATAATGATGGACATATTATGTTCGCTTTTTATAATATTAAAGAAGAAGATATACAAATAAAAAAAGGTGATGCTATTGGGCAAGCTATATTCCAAAAATATTATATTATAGCAGATGATAATGTAGAAGCAGAAAGAAAAGGAGGCTTCGGCTCAACTAGTAAGTAAAATAATGCTAGAGAGAAGGGAGAAATGTTTAGCTACAAAGCTATCATGTATAAGAAAAAATGCAAGAAAATTATATTGAATACCGAGAAGAAACATTAGAAGAAGTTGAAAGAAAACAAGAAGAAATACAAAATACTTTTGCAAGAATCGATCAAAACTTATTTGTGTATGTTTTAATAATTACTGTATTGCTATCTATGATATTTGAAGGATTATTAAAATATTATAAAAGAAAGAGGGATGAAGCAAAAGAGGAAAAACAGGATTATATTCCTTATGCTAAGAAAATAAAAATCACACTCATAGCTTATGCTATATATACTATTGGCTATTTTTTGGTTACTTACTATTTTTTAAAACTTCCAATAGAGGCAGTTATAACGTGTATTATAGTAAGTGCTTTTATGGTTATTATTAGCACTTTTGTAGAAATTAGAATTTTTGGAAAGAAGAAAAAAGGAGGCAAAAATGACACCACACATAGGAGCTAAAAAAGAAGAAATTGCTAAAACTGTAATTATGCCAGGTGATCCATTAAGAGCAAAATATATAGCAGAAAAATATTTGGAAGATTATACTTTAGTTAGCTCTATTCGAAATGTGTATGCTTACACAGGGAAATATAGAGGGAAAAGAGTAACAATAATGGCATCTGGTATGGGAAATGCGAGTATGGGAATTTATTCATACGAATTATATCATTTTTATGATGTAGAAAATATTATAAGGATTGGTACAGTAGGAGCATATACAAATGAAATCCAATTAAGAGAAATTTTACTTGCAGAAAAAAGTTACAGTAAATCTTCATATGCACTATGCTTTAATGGAAACACAGAAGATATAATAGAAGCAAGTGAGGAATTAAATGAGAAAATAAAATTCAAAGCTAAACAGAAAAATATACAAATTAGAAATGGAGTTATTCATTGCAGTGATGTGTTTTATGGACAAGGGAGTAATTATGAACAACCACAAAAATATCACTGTTTAGGAGTAGAGATGGAGTCTTTTGCTTTATTTGCAAATGCACAAAATGAAGGAAAAAAGGCAGCTTGCCTGCTAACAGTATCTAATCAAATTGGAAACTCAAAAGAATTATCTGCAATTGAAAGAGAGCAATCACTAAATACTATGATTGAACTTGCTTTAGATACAGTTGAATAGGAGAAGTTATGATTATATTAGTAGGAGAAAGCGGTTCAGGTAAAACCACAATTTTAAATGAACTAGAAAAAAGAGGCTTTAAAAAAGCCATTAATCATACAACAAGAGCCAAAAGATTTGGAGAAGATGAATTAAAAGAATATAAATTTTTAAGCAAAGAAGAATTTGAAACAATGTGGAAGCAAGGGAAATTATTACAAAGAGCAGAGTTTAATGGGGAATTCTACGGAGTATCTACAGAAAGTTTGGCAGATAACATAGCAAGCATAATGATAGTTCAATCAATTTTAGATGTAAAAAACACTATACAACGACTGAATTTAAAAAATGTTAAGTTAAAATCATTTTATATATATGTGCCAGAAGAAGAAAGAGTAAAACGTATGGTTAAAAGAGGAGACTCAATAGAAACAATACAAAAAAGATTAATACTTGACAAGGAAAAATTTAAAAATGTTGAAAAAGTTGTAGACTATACTGTAGAGAATAAAAACTTAGAAGAAACTGTTCAAAAAATTTTAAAATTATATGAAACAGATAAAATAACAAGTGACTAAAGGTTACTTGTTATTTTTGTGCATGAAAATTAGTTTAATGTCTAATACTAATATATGAAATAAACTGGTAAAAAGAAGGAATGAGTAAATGAAAATATCATTAATAAGGGCAAAAGCAGATAAAGAAAGTTTTCGCATGTTTGAAGGGCTAGGATTTCGTGTTATTGAAATGGAAGACTTAGAAAATACAGATAGACAAATAGAAAATTTAGTTAAAGAAAATTATCAAACCATTATTCTTACAAATGAAATTGCAGGATTTTCAGAAGATATTATTAAAAAGTATAAACATGACGACGATATAAATATCATTATTGCACCAAGTAAAAGAAAATGGAATTAAAAGGTATAGAGGTATTGCAGATAGCATATAATTTAGTACATGGGAGGGCCAAAATGGAAGAAGAAAAATATAAAAAATTTGTAAATGAATTTAGCGATACATTATATGCTATGACAAATGGAAGATGTTTTTCAGAAGTTATTTGCTTATGTATTGGAACAGATAGAGCTACAGGAGATAGTTTTGGACCACTTGTTGGATATAAGCTAGGATGTTTGTACAAAGAAAATGAATGTGTAAATGTAATTGGTAATTTGAATGAAACTGTAAATTCAAGTAATATTAATGAAATTATAAAACAAATTGAAAATACATATAAAAATCCATTCATAATAGCTATTGACTCAGCCATATCAAGTTATCGAAATCCAGGAGATATTATTGTAAGTAGTGAAAGTGTAAGTCTGGCAGCTGGATTGCACAGAAAAATTGAATGCATAGGAGATATGAGCATAAAAGGGGTGGTTGCAAGAAAATCGAATAATCCTAGATGTAATTTAAATTTAATACAAAATGCAAGATTAAATTTAGTGATGAATATGGCAGATATTGTGGCTAATGGAATTTATAATGTAATAGAGATAAATTAGAAAATGAATAATCCTAGAAAAAATGGAAAAAATTATAGTATCATATTTCTAGGAGGCGTATATGGAAGCAGGACCAATGAAGAATATCGTAGTTTTAAAAAATTTGCCATCAAATATAGTAGAAGAGGCAATTGTTGTATTGAAACCGAACTTAAAAATTAAACAAACTGAATTTATCGACAAAAATACAGGGAAAATGAAAGAAAGTAAAGTAAACCAAACAAAAGATTATATTATAAGAGAAGCAGAAATGTTAGTTTCCGATTATATCTCCACACTAGATAAACCAAAAGGAAAAAACGGAAAAGAAGTAAAGAAAATGCAAGAAAAATATAAACGATTAAAAATGATAACATTAATATTAAGCGGAATTATTCTATTTAATGTAATACTGAGATTATTTTAGATATAAATAAAAAGAGAAGTTATTAAAAAGGATGAAACAGAAATTATGAGATATCATTTGTTTAGACATATTTTTTACTATGTTTTACCAAACAAGATACCTTATAAAAATGTTTTGTCCTTTTCTTTTTGGAATTATACATATTAAATAAAATAATGAATATATTGGAATTAAGAAGTTACAAAGGAGGAAATAAAATGCCAGAAAGAACTCTAAGTGTAGATGAAAAGATAAAAAGAGCAGAAGAAATTTATAATAGAAGAATGAATAATAATCCGAGAACGCAAGCAACTACTGTATCTGTCTCAGATAAACGAGATTATAAGTTATTAAAAAAAATGCTATTGCAAGTTTTAGTGTGTTTTTTAATTTATTTTATTTATTATTTAGTTCAAAATAGTACATATATTTTTTCACAAGAATTTTTAAAAAAGACAAAAGAGATTTTATCATACAATATAGATATAGAAGAAGTATATAAACAGATAAAAATATATTTTATGGAAAACACAACTAATACTTCAGATGAGCCTATAGAAAATGAAATCAAAGAGGTAAACGAAACACAAACTAATATTGTAGAAGAAGCATTACCAGAAGCAGTAAATACTGTAGAAGAAA
The DNA here is from genome assembly GCA_944388625.1 of uncultured Clostridia bacterium. Taxonomy (GTDB): domain Bacteria; phylum Bacillota; class Clostridia; order TANB77; family CAG-508; genus CALXJM01. Next base: position 6,274 of record CALXJM010000001.1, on the reverse strand, counting down.
CTTTATCAATAACAGAAGAGTTAGTTGAAGAGGTAAGCAGTATAAGTCAAATGCAAATTGATGCAGAGCAAATTAAAGGAATTACTACTTTTCAAATTCCACTTAATGGAACAATAACTTCTAGATTTGGTACAAGAGACTCTAGTGAAGTTGTGTCTGGCTATCATCAAGGTTTAGACATTGCAGCTAATGTAGGAACAAAAATAATAGCTGCAATGGAAGGAGATGTGAGTTTTATTTCAACAGAAGGTGGATATGGCAAACAAATAAGAATAACAAATGGAGATATTCTAACAATTTATGCTCACTGTAATGAAATCTATGTAGAGCAAGGACAACATATTACTAAAGGACAAGAAATTGGAGAAGTAGGTCAAACGCGGAAATGCAACAGGTCCACATCTACATTTTGAAATTAGATTACAAGATCGATTAGTAAACCCTGAATATGTATTAGGAGAATTATAAGCTAAATAATGATTAATATTTAAGGCGAAAGGAGAAAAATAATGAGAGTTACAATCAAATTAAAAATATTTCTATTTTTAATTTTGTTTATTTTAACGAAGCAGATAGAAATTTACGCAATCCTAATGTTATTTGCAATTATTCATGAATTAGGACATTTACTAGCAGGAGTATTGCTAAAATTGAAACCAAGGAAACTAACAATTATGCCATTTGGGTTTAGCATTATTTTTGAAGAAAGTGGCTCTATAAAAAAAGCAAATTGGAAAAAATTATTAATTGCAACAGCAGGACCAAGTATAAATTTTGGAATTGCTATAATTTTATTTTTGCTGAATAAAGATGGTACAGAAAATTTAATTTATGCAAATCTTTTAATTGCTATTTTTAATTTATTACCAATTTATCCTTTAGATGGAGGAAGAATTTTAAAAAGTATATTACAAATGAAATTAGAAAAAAGGAAAACAGAACAGATACTTCATTACATAACAAATATAACTTTAATTTTCTTAACTGCACTCAGTAGTTTTATTATTCTTTTAATAAAAAATATAGTACTTATTTTAGTTTTGGCTTATTTGTGGAGTTTAGTAATTAAGGAAAATAAAAGATATGCTTTAAAAGAACGTGTATATGATATTATAGAAGACTCCTGCTCGCACAAGTACCAGTATTGACAATTTGTATGTATTTGGATATAATAAATGAAATGGAGGAAAAGATGAGAAAAATAAGGATATTAACAGGAGATAGGCCTACTGGGAGATTACATATAGGACATTATTTTGGATCTTTAAAAACAAGATTAGAAATGCAAGAAAAAGAAGAGTATGAGCCATACATACTAATTGCAGATGTACAAGCTTTAACAGATAATTTTAATAATCCAGAAAAAGTAAGAAAAAACGTATTAGAAGTGGCAACGGATTATCTAGCAATTGGAATTGACCCCAATAAAACTACTATTTACATTCAATCCATGATACCAGAAGTGGCAGAGCTTACAGTGTTTTATTCTAATTTAGTAACCATTGCAAGACTAAAAAGAAATCCTACCGTAAAGACTGAAATTGCACAAAAGAAGGAAATATTTGGAGAAAGCGTAACTTATGGCTTCTTAGGTTATCCAGTAAATCAAGCAGCGGATATTACTGCATTCGAAGGGGAACTTGTACCAGTGGGAGAAGATCAGGAACCACTTATAGAGCAATGTAGAGAAATTGTACGAAAATTTAATAGTATTTATGGAAATGTATTGGTAGAGCCTAAAGCTGTATTATCTAGTACTAAAAGAATTAAAGGATTAGACGGTAATGAAAAGATGGGAAAATCTTTAGGGAATGCTATTTATTTATCTGACTCAGAAGATGAAATAACAAGAAAGGTAATGGGAGCTGTAACAGATCCTGGAAGAATAAAAAAAGATGATTTAGGAAACCCTGATATATGTATGGTTGCATACTATCATAATTTATTTAGCACCAAAAATGAAATTGAAACTATATGCCAAGAATGCAGAGAAGGTAGGAGAGGATGTGTTGCATGTAAAAAACAATTAGCTAAAAATATTATAGAAACATTAAGACCGATAAGAGAAAAAAGGGCTTATTATGAAGAACATCCAGAACTAGTGGAACAAATTTTATTGGAAGGAACTAAAAAAGCACAATTAGTCGCAAGAGAAACAATGAAAAAAGTAAAAAAAGCGATGCAATTAGATTATTTTGAAGAAGAAAAAAAATAAAGTAAATAATATATTTTTGCTTAAATTTGCAACAGAAAGGAATAACGAATTAATATGTTTGTAGATTATACAAAAATAATAATTAAATCAGGAGACGGAGGAAATGGAGCAATCTCTTTTAGAAGAGAAAAATATATTGCTTCAGGAGGACCTGATGGAGGAGACGGTGGAAAAGGTGGAGATATTTACTTTGCTGTTGACCCAGATGCAAACACCCTAATTGATTTTCGATATAATAAAAAATTCAAAGCGGAAAATGGAGAAAATGGAAGCGGAAGCCATTGCACAGGGAAAAGCGGAAATGACTTATATATTAAAGTCCCTATAGGCACTATAATAAAGGACGCAGAAACCGGAAAAGTGATAGCAGATTTATCGGAAAAAGGACAAGTTGAATTAGTTTTACCAGGAGGAAAAGGAGGAAAAGGAAATTCACATTTTGCTACTGCTACAAGACAAGCACCACATTTTTCGCAAGGTGGAGAAAAAGGAACTCAAAAAGAAATTATTCTAGAGTTAAAATTATTAGCAGATGTAGGTTTAATAGGTTTCCCAAATGTAGGAAAATCTACAATATTATCACAAGTAACTAAAGCCACCCCTAAAATAGCAGATTATCATTTTACTACATTGGAACCTAATTTAGGAGTAGTAAAAACAGACTATGGAGATAGCTTTGTTTTAGCAGACATTCCAGGAATAATAGAAGGAGCAAGTAGTGGAGTAGGATTAGGCTTGCAATTTTTAAGACATATAGAAAGAACTAGATTATTATTGCATGTTATTGATATTTCAGGCTCAGAAAACAGAAATCCTGTAGACGATTTTTACAAAGTGCAAGAAGAATTGAAAAAATATAGTGCTAAATTAGCAACTAGAAAGCAAATTATTGTAGCTAACAAATCAGATATAGCACAAGATGAAAAACTATATAGTAATTTAGAAAAAGTTGCAAAGAAAGAAAACATGGAGATATACAGAGTAACAGCAGCTACAGGAAATGGCTTAAAAGAATTAATGATACATGTAGCAGAAGTTTTAAAAACATTGCCAAAAGAAGAGATTATAAGCGACAAAGAAAGGGTAGTATATACATTAAAAGAAGAGAAGGCACCATATGACATAAAAAAAGAAAATGGAGAGTATATTGTAACAGGACCTGCTGTTGAAAGATTAATGAACAATGTAAACATAGAAGACAATGAATCTTTAGCATATTTTAGCCGAATGCTAGACAAATTAGGAATTAACCAAAAATTAAAAGAAATGGGAGCAAAAGAGGGAGACACCATAAGACTTGCTGATTGGGAATTTGAATGGTATGAATAAAAAAATATAGAAAAAATGTCAAATTAAAAACTTTTGTTTGACATTTTTTTGTTTGTATGATATGATGAGAAAAATAAAAAAAGGAGAGGTTGTAAAAGTGAGAAAAAAAGATCCAAATGAACTTAATAAAAGAGAAAAAGCAATCATTAAATTTATAGACAAGCAAATTAGAGAAAATGGATATCCACCTTCAGTTAGAGAAATTGGCAAGGCAGTAGGATTAAAATCTACAGCAACAGTGCATGCTTATATAGCAAAATTAACAGAAAAGGGTTATATTAAGAAAGAAAGTCAAAAAGGTAGAACATTAAAATTATTAAAGGGAGGACTAGAAGAAAAAAAAGGAAAGAATATATACAGCGGAAAAGAGTTGATAGAAGTACCAGTAATTGGGAAAATTACTGCTGGAGAACCAATTTTAGCAGTAGAAAATGTTACAGATACATTTCCAGTTCCTATTGATTTTGTTGGAAATTCAGAAAGTTTTATGCTTACTGTAAGAGGTGAAAGTATGATTGAAGCTGGAATTTTAAATGGAGATTATATTCTAGTAAAAAAACAAAATACAGCAAATAATGGAGATATTGTAGTAGCTTTAATTGGAGAAGAAGCTACAGTAAAAACTTTTTATAAAGAAAAAGACTATATACGTCTACAACCAGAAAATAGTACAATGGATCCTATTATTGTACAAAATTGCGAAATATTAGGAAAAGTAGCAGGAGTATTTAGAAAAATCTAAATATATGTGAAAGATATATTAAATAGAAAATACTAATTATACGTTTCTTTAAGTTCATATCAATTTAGATAATGACTTAAAGAAACGTAATTTGTTTGCTCTAATAAGTCATATTTTCTTTTCTTCATCATAGAATGTAGGACAAGGAGGAAGAAAGGTTGAAAAAGATTTGTACCTTGGGAAAGGAAGAAGATTAAATATGAAAATTGGTTATATAAAAGGATGGAATAATAAAAAAGAATTGCTAACACAGAAGCAATTAGAATTTCCTGTATGGATACAGAAAATACTAATACAAATAAAAAAAGTGCTAGGGATTTCTAATATTATTGTATTAGAAGATAGAGTTATAAATATTATACCAATCGAAGAAGACGGGAAAATCAGCAAAAAACAAATAAAAAAAAGTATAAAACAAATGGAAAGACAAGAAAAGATTAAAGATGTAGTAGTTTCAAAAAAAATAGCAAAAGAAAATGAAATAATAGAAATTATACAAAAAAACTACAACAATGTTCTAGACGGCACGTGGTTATGGGATTATTTAATTATAGATGCAATTAAATATATATGTGAGAAAAAGAAAATTCATGTAGAAAAACAAGAAATTTCTATTGCTGTAAAACAAAATTCAGAAATAAACACGCAAAATATTATAAATATAGCTAAACATGTAAAATTTGTAAATATTATAACTCCTTATATAGAAAAATTCAAAAATTTAGAAGAATACTTATATACAACCTATGGAATTGTAATACGCATTACTAATTCTAAAAAAAGTGCAGAGAAATCAAATATAATTGTAAATTTAGATTTTACTGAAGAAGAAATAAATTTATATAAAATACTGGAAAAAGCAGTTGTTTTAAATCGAAAGAAAAATATAAAAATAAAAGCAAAAAAGTTTGCAGGAATTAATTGCAGTTTTTTTAAAATAAAATGGAACGAAAAGAATATTTGTGAATTAAAAGAATATACTATATACCATTCATTTGATGAATGCGCTTTGTACGAAAGTACTATATACCGAAGTGATTCATACAAAAATATACGTGAGCAAATAAAAAAAGATAAAGTAGAAATTGTGCGGACTTATTGGAAAAAATGGTATAATTAATGAAAAAGAATATAAACTCTAGATTATATATTAAAAAATTAAATATAGAGTATTGACAAAATAAAAAAATTGCCGTAATATTAAATATCGAAAATTAAAATATGTAAGCAATAAGATGGAGTTACGCTTGCTAGATAGGAGGAGAACATAAAATGGATGAAAAAGAAGTATTATTAACACAAGAAGGGTATGATAATCTTGAAAAAGAGGTGGAATATTTAAAAACAGAAAAAAGGGCAGAAATTGCAGAACGAATTAAAGTAGCTCTAGGATTTGGTGACTTATCTGAAAATTCTGAATATGATGAAGCAAAAAATGCTCAAGCAGCAAATGAAATAAAAATAGCAGAATTAGAAAATAAATTAAGATATGCTAAAATTATAGATGAATCAGAAATTGACACAAAGACAGTACAAGTTGGAAATACAGTAAAATTATTTGATATTGAGTATGAAGAAGAACTAGTTTACACTATTGTTGGTTCAACAGAGGTAGATTTAGCACAAAACAGGATCTCAAACGAATCTCCTATAGGTGCTGCTTTAATAGGTGCAAAGAAGAACCAAATAGTAGAAGTGGAAGTGCCTGCAGGAATAGTGAAATATAAAGTTCTATCAATAACAAAATAATTTAAAAAAGGCTTGATTTAAAAAATATGTAATGGTAAAATAACAACATAGAATAGATTAAAAAAAAACTCTTTGAGAATTTTTTTTAATCTATTTTTTATTGTATAGGAAAAATCAACTATTTTATTAATATAGCAGTAGTTTTAATGATTTTTACTATACAACAAGGTTAGGTTTCCTTTGCCTGTGCATATTTGCGAAGCAAAATGCACATATGTGCGTCGAAAGCTTTGCTTTCG